>JABIIH010000109.1 GCA_018649245.1 Rhodospirillaceae bacterium
GAACGGCGATCACATCATTGCCGTCCACTTGCTCGCCAGGAATTCCAGCCGCCAAGCCTTTTTGCGCCAAGGTTTCTGCCGCACTTTGCCTTTCGCGGGGCATTGAAATGGCCCATTGGTTGTTGATGATGATGAAGACTACCGGTACCTGCCAGGCACCAGCGAAATTCATCGCTTCATAAAAATCACCTTTTGAGGAACCACCGTCTCCAATGGTCGTCACCGCCACTCTTTTCTCACCTCTCAATTTAAAGGCGTAAGCGACACCGACGGCATGGGTCGTTTGCGTGGCAATTGGCGTGGCTAGCGGGAAATCTTCGGAAGGACCGGCATATACGTTGCCGCGTTCGTCACCTCCCCAAAACATCAAATCCTCAACAATCGTGACACCCCGTACAATCATGGCGGCAGTATCCCGATACGTGCCCAGTAGCACATCTTCCTTTTCCATCGCCGATGCGTAGCCGATACGGACGGCTTCCTCACCCAATTCAGGCGCATAGCTTGGAATACGACCGGTTCGCTGCATGGCGGTTAATTTACCGTCATAACGCCGGGCGAAGGTCATGCGCCGATAAAGTTCAATAAGCTTACTTTGGTCTTGGGCAAAAGCAGGCAGTTCATTTGTCACCTGTCCTTCCGGATCAAGGTAACGGGTATAGGGAATATTGAGATCAGTCATTGTCGCCTGTTGGTTTTGGTTATTTTTGAGTCGCAACAGGATACGCGATTTTTGCTGAAATTAATTTGCATATAGGGCGCAATATTTATATAATATGCAAATATTTTTCATGATTACTTAATAATATGGGATATTCTTGCATATTATGGAATTAGATGCTGCCGATATTAGAATTCTCACCCATCTCCAATTAGATGCCCGGGCCTCGAATGCGGAGATTGCTGAAGTCGCCCTGCTATCGGCATCGCAATGCCATCGCCGGGTCAAGCGGTTGGAAGAAGCTGGTTTTATCACTGGCTATCATGCCGACATCGATGCCGCGCGAGTAGGTTTGGATATCAATGCCTTTGTTCACGTTACTCTGGGCACACACGAGGAAAATCGCGTCAAAGCCTTTGTTGAAGCGATTGAACCGATTGATGATATTCAGGAGTGTTATTCGGTTACGGGCGATGCGGATTATATTTTGCGGGTTTCGATGCCCAATCTAACCACGTTTTCGGAATTTATGATGCACCAGCTGATGCCTTTGCCGATGGTGGGAAACGTTAAATCTTATATCGCAATGGAAAGTGTCAGAAACAGTAACCAACTTCCCTTAACGCATTTATAGACTATAGAATATCGAGCCGCTTATATAGATCGGTCGTGATCTTTCCAATAGGCTTTTTTGATGACGTTCTTCTGAATTTTACCGACCGCAGTTTTAGGTAAAGAATCAACAAATTTAATTAATCGCGGGCGTTTGTGGCGGGCTATTTTAGCCGCACAGTATTCTATTAGTTCTTCTTCCTTTACAGTTTTTCCTGCCTCCAGAACCACATGAGCGGCAGGCAACTCGCCCCAATGATCATCTGGAATACCAAAGACTGCGCATTCGTTAACCGCCTCATGGGAGTAAAGAGCATCTTCGATTTCCGTCGGATATATATTTTCACCGCCAGAAATGATCATGTCTTTTGAGCGATCAACCAGAAACAAGAAGCCATCTTCATCGAGATAACCGACATCACCGGTTTTTAGCCAGCCACCTTCGGTAAACGCATCCTTGGTCTGCAGCGGGTCTTTATAATATTCCATCATCACATGCAGGCCCATCGTGACAATTTCTCCCGGCTCGCCCGGCGGCAACGGATTATCCTCCCGATCAAATATCGCCAGATCCAGATCGCTAAAAGCGCGGCCTACGGAATTAGCTTTTGAGCGGTTAAATTCTGGTGGCCGGATTGTCAGATTACCGGACTCGGATTGACCGTATTGTTCCTGGCAAACCATTTCAGGCAAGGCTTCAAGTAATCTTTCCAGTTGCGCGACCGACATTGGGGCACCACCAAAATTACAATAGCGCCAGTTTTTTAATCGCTCAGCGGTAAACTCCGGGTGACTAATCACGCTGTTGATCTGGGTCGGCACGAGAAAGGCACTGGTCACACCTCTATGCTCGACCATGTCAATAAATTCGTCCGGATTCCAGGATGGCATCATCACACAAGTGCAACCAAATTTAATAGCAGTCTGAAACCATACAAACAGACCAGCGATGTGAAAAAGCGGCGTCGAGCAGCACATAACATCATCGGGTTTCATTTCAAACTCACGCTCGGCGCGGACACTGCCGATTACTCGTGAGGCATGATTGGCGACGACGCCTTTGGGGAATCCGGAGGTTCCTCCGGTATAAGTTATGGCAAAGGCATCAGTCTCGGCGATCTTCACATCAGGTTCGCTTACTGAAGCTTCAGCAAAAAAACTTTCGAGCGTTTCGAAATTTTCATCTGCCTGAACTGGTCCACCGAAAACAATAATACGCTTAAGCTCCGGGGTATTTTCGGTAACGCTTAGTAAAATTTCCGACAAACTCACATGAACGAAAACCGTGCTGATATCGGTTTTATTGATGACATGCATCAATTCGTCGGCACTAAAGCGAGCCGATAAATGCGCCAAGACGGCACCCGATTTTGCGGCACCAAAATAGATCGCCGGATATTCAAATTGATTGGCCGAAAAGATAGCAATATTTTGATCTCGGTTCAGACCTTGATCAATTATAGCGTTCGCCACTTGATTGGCGGTTTCGTTCAACTCGCGATAGGTTAATTTTTGCTCGCCGGCTACAATTGCCAGCTTTTCCGGCTGAGCTGCCGTCGAGATCGAGAGTATTTCACCGATTAACATTTTGATATTTCCTACCCTGTATTGCCATGTTTATTATATTGTTTGATAACCATTAAAGATTATAAACATAAAATAAAACACTTAGCAGGGCTCAAAATTACAAAGACATGAATTACAAAGTTACCATAAAAGACAAAGATATTGCTTTTGATGTAGCCATGGGGATGACGATTTTAGAATCCGCCGTAAGGCAAAACATCGATTACCCGCAAGGCTGCCTCTCCGGCAATTGCGGTGCCTGCAAATCGGTTCTCCATTCAGGTGAGGTCGAATTGTCACCCTACTCAGAATTTGCCCTCTCCGCTGAGGAAAAAGAACGCGGCTTAATATTAGCCTGTCGATCTGTGCCGTGGTCGGATTGTGAAATTAGCCCGATTGATGATGACGAGGCAATTGTGCATGCCAGCCGACAGCTGGAGTGTGAGGTGACCGGGATCGAGCAAGCCACCCTCGACATCAAAATTGTTAGACTGAAGATCAATGCCGGTGGACCTTTTGACTTTTCCGCCGGTCAATATGCCTCGGCTACTTTCCGAGACTTGCCGCCTCGTGACTTCTCCATGGCGAATCTTCCGGGTGATAATATACTTGAGTTTCATATCCGTTTAGTGCCAGACGGCGCGGTTACCCCATACGTATTAAACGAATTGAAAATTGGCGAAAATGTCCATGTACGAGGGCCGTATGGTACGGCCTATTACCGCGAAAGCCATCCTGGGCCCATCATCGCTGCGGCAGGTGGCTCCGGTCTGGCACCGATCAAGTCAATTGTGTCTGCGATTTTTGCTCGACGGGCTGAACAACCTATCGCCCTCTATTTTGGCGTTCGTGATGAGCGCGATCTTTATCTGGCGGATTATTTTGAAGAAATGTCAAAGGCGCAGGAGAATTTTAAGTTTATTCCTGTGCTTTCCGAACCATCTGGCGAAACTAAACGACGTACTGGATTTCTAGCCGATGCCATCGCCGAAGATTTAAGCGGAAATATGTTTGGGCTCGACGGCTACAAAGCCTATCTCGCCGGCCCACCCATAATGGTTGAAAGCACTGTCGAGAAGCTTAAGCTGCTAGGCCTGGAACGTAATGATTGCCATGCAGATGCGTTTTATACCGAAGCGGATAAAAAGAATTTGGAGGAAAAAGCGTGACTGATATGTCTCTTGAGGGCCGCGTGGCGATAGTAACGGGTGGTGGCCGAGGCATCGGCAAGGCGATCTCCGAAGCTTTTTCAAAACAAGGCGCTGCGGTCATTGTCGCAGATAGTGGTGGGGATATCGATGGCGCCAATGAAAATGCCACGATTGCCGAAAATGTTGCCAAAGCTCTGCCGGGACCTGCCCAAGCCTTTAGTCAAAGCGTGGCGTCTCCCGAGGCTGCGAATGAGTTGATTGAAATGGCCGTCACGGAATTTGGCGGCATTGATATTATCGTCAATTGCGCTGCCATCCTGCGCGATGGTTTGGTTTTCAAAGGCAGCACAGCCGATTGGGACGCGGTTATTGAGAACAACCTTTCAGCAGCTTTTTATCTTATCCGTGCCGCCACCCCGGTGATGCGCCAACAATTCAAAGACAATCGAGGTGAAGGTGACGCCTATAATTGGGGCCGCATCCTCAACCTTGGTTCGACAGCCGGGCTTTATGGTAATTTTGGCCAAGCCAATTACGCCAGTGCGAAAGCAGGTCTGTTCGGTTTAATGCGGATTACGGCGCTGGAAATGGCGCGCTCACAAGTGACTTGCAATTACGTCGCTCCTTTTGCCCACAGTAGGGTCACCGATATCATCGAGCCTGCCAATGACGAGCAGGCGGAATATAAAGACCGGGCAATGCGGGTCTCACCGGATCACGTCGCCAATTTTATCTCCTATCTTTGCTCTTCAAAAGCCGGTGATGTAACCGGTCAGGTGTTTGGAGTACGGGGCCGCGAAGTGTTTCTGTTTAACCAGCCGCGCCCAATAGAAACAATCTCTCAAGCCGGTAAAGATTGGACTATTGATGAATTGGCGTCAGCCGTTGATAGTAACTTCAAGGAACAATTCACTAAACTCGAAACGGATTTGGAAGCCTTCAATACCGAACCAATTGTTTAACTAAATATCAGGATGTAAATACAAATGTCGAACCTCAAGCAAATTGAAACCATTGAACAATGGCGGGACGAAGCAGATGAATTTAAAGAGGCCTGCCGCAAAATCGTCATCAGCCATGCAATCAATGAACTTTATGGCTCTCAAGTTTATGACGAGCCGGCAATTGCCTTAGCGCCCAACCCATACGCTAAATGGCAGGTTTGCCGCGTCGTGATGGAAGAATATGGCCACCACTATCGCTTTTTTGAGCTCGGCCGGGAAATGGGCATAGACGGCTCGCGCATGTTGCCGGAGCAAACTGAAAAATCGCCGTTGAGTATCATGACCTACAAAATGTCAACCTGGGAAGAATTTTGCGTCATTAAAATGCTCGGCGATCTGGCGGAGATTATCCAGGTTGAAGATTTGGTCCAATGCAGTTTTCATCCGCTTAGAAATCTCGCCCGCATGACCATGCCGGAAGAACATTTTCATGCCGAGTTTGGTGAGAATTTCACCACCGAAATTTGTCAGACCGATGGCGGCAAAGAACTTATTCAGGAACATATCAACACGATTTTCCCGCTGCTGCCGTCTTTTTTTGGCCGGTCCGGTTCTAAAAACAACGAGATTTACCGCAAATGGGGTATCAAGAAATGTACCAATGAGGATATGCGAGCTGACTATGTTAAACGCGCCGGAGAAATTGTTGGCCGGCTCGAGCTAACATTACCAGAAGTCGATTTGAACGATTACTAGGAATTAAAGCAGATGAAAATATGCCGTTTTGATGACAACCAATTAGGCTTAATCCAGGGTGATAGCGTGTTGGATGTCTCACAAGCCTTGATCGTTCTGCCAGCCCTCAATTGGCCGTACCCGCATGGT
Organism: Rhodospirillaceae bacterium; assembly: GCA_018649245.1. Classification (GTDB taxonomy): domain Bacteria; phylum Pseudomonadota; class Alphaproteobacteria; order Rhodospirillales; family UBA2165; genus TMED23. Next base: position 5,820 of record JABIIH010000109.1, read on the forward strand.
GATCAGCTTATTGCTAATCTTGATGCCGTAATGAAAGTCATTAAGGATATTCGTGATGCGGCTCCGGCAATACCGCTCAGCGAGGTAAAACTTCTCAGCCCGGTCGCCAATCCGATGAACATTGTCGGGGCACCTATCAACTATCAAAAACATATTGACGAAAGCAATAAGGACGACGGTATTGTCTCCAAGCGCGCCATTACCAATATTTGGGATTGGGGTATGTTCTTGAAATCGAACAGCTCGCTGGTCGGTGCCGGCGAAGGAGTAGCTTTGCGTTTTGTTGAAGATCGCAATGATCACGAAGTTGAACTGGCCGCCATTATCGGCAAGGCCGGCGTTAATATTGCTGCCGAAAATGCGCTCGATCATGTGGCCGGCTATGCCATCGGCTTGGATATGACGACGCGCGGCAAAGAGCTCCAAAGTTTTCGCAAATCATCTGATAGCTATTCTGTGCTGGGCCCCTGGCTGGTCACCAAAGACGAGATTGAAAACCCTAATAATCTTGATCTCAAAATTTCTGTTAACGGTGAAATCCGGCAAGACTCCAATACCGACCAGCTCGTTTACAATGTTCAGAAATGCATTGAATATACGACCACCCGCTACACCCTTTATCCCGGCGATATCATTATGACCGGCACACCTGAGGGCGTCGGGCCAGTAGAACCCGGCGACACCATGACGGCAGAAATTGAAGGCATTGGGAAAATGGATGTCGCGGTCCGCCGGGCCTAACCACTCTTTGTCGCCCCTACTTTCCATATCGCGGAATAAAGTCATTTCCAAGCACCGCAATTGATTTACATTCCGGCTGAGCGAACGGCATAATCTGAAAAAATAGTATTAGTATTTCACTGAGGAGATTCCGATGTCATCTGTCATTGATGTCCACACACACATGCTCAACGACCGCTGGCTTAGCTCAATTTTGGAGCACGGTGGGCGCTACTCGCTAAAAGAACTCGGCAGCCAACGCGTGATTCATTATGATGACGCTCCATTTATGACCTTGATGGACCCAATGTTCGATTATGCCCAACGCATCATTGACATGGATAAGGCTGGTGTGGATTTAGCTGTTGTGTCGCTGACCTGCCCGAGCGTTTATTGGGGCGGTGAAGAAGTCAGTACTGCCACTGCTCAAATGATGAATGATGATATGGCCGATCAACAGGCCACCTATCCAGATCGGATTCGCTGGTTCGCCACCCTGCCCTGGCAATATCCAGAGCGCGCAATTGCTGAGTTGGAGCGTGCCTGTGAAAAAGGCGCCGTTGGTGTTTTCGTATCAGCCAGCGTTACCGGCATGTCGTTAACCAATCCAACTTTCGCCTCAATTTGGGAGGCCATTGATCAGCGCGAACTGCCCGTTTTGGTCCATCCTGGGGCGCCGCCCGGCATAGCTGAAATGGATATGGGAAAATATAATTTGGCGTTCTCAGTGGGTTTTATGTTTGATACGACTTTGGCCATTTCGCGGATGATTTATGACGGGTTTTTCGACCGCTATCAAAAGGTCAAAATTATAGCCTGCCACGCCGGGGGTGCGTTGCCCTACCTTGTTGGACGGTTGGACACGGCATTTGACAATATGCCCCCCTGCCGCGACGTTATTTCGGAGCGGCCAAGCACCTATTTTGAGCGCTTGTATTTTGATTCCCTCGCCTACACTCAGGAGGCTCTGGAACTGTGTCTGCACGTGTCGGGATCGGATCGGTTGCTTTATGGTTCAGACTACCCGCACAATGTCGGTGACATGCCGGGCTGTTTGGCGCGCGTTGATGCCTTAGCGCCTGATATTGCCCAAAAGGTCAGAGGGAAAAATGCCATACAGTTATTTGGGTTTTAGGAGTTTTAATTAATGGCGACCAAAAAAATAAAATCTGGGACGACTTCCGATCTCTATCTTCGCTTGCTGGCAGATCGTGGTATTGACTACCTTTTCGCTAATCCTGGCACCGACTTTGCTCCCATCATTGAAAGTTACGCGAAAAATGAGAATGGCAAAGACAAAATGCCGACACCAATTTCAGTCGCCCATGAAAATGTCGCCATTAGTATGGCACTCGGCTACTACCTGGCAACAGGCCGGATGCAGGCGGTGATGGTTCATGTCAATGTCGGTACCGCCAATGCCATCTGCGGCATCATCAATGCAGCTAAAGATAATGTCCCGGTCCTAATGTCAGCCGGCCGCACACCGCTGACCGAGACGGAACTGCCGGGGTCGCGCTCGGGCAGTATTCACTGGGCCCAGGAGATGTTCGATCAGGCAAGTATGGTTCGAGAATCCGTCAAATGGGATTATGAATTGCGCAACGGTGTGCAAACTGAAGCGGTTGTCGACCGCGCCATTGAAGTTGCCAATGCGGTGCCTAAAGGTCCGGTCTATCTGTCGCTGCCACGTGAAGTGCTGGGCTCCGAGGTCGAGAATATTGAATATGAAACACCACCGCGCAAAGCCGCACCATCACTGGCCGCTCCCGATAGCTCGGCAATAGATCAAGCCGCCGATCTGCTCGCCGATGCGAAACGTCCCATAATTTTGACCCGAACGGCGGGAAGGCACACACAGGATGCCGAAGCTTTGGCTAAACTCGCTCAAGATTTTGCCCTGCCGGTAACAGAATTCAGGCCAGTATATAATGCCATGCCCGGCGATCATGAGATGAATTTCGGCATGGATGTCCGGCCTCATCTTGAAGAGGCCGATGTCGTACTGACCTTGGATACCGATGTGCCCTGGCTCTCGGATTTCAACGGGGAACCGCCGCAAGACGCCAAGGTAATCCAAATGGCGACTGATCCCTTGTTTCAAAGTTATCCGATCAGAGGATTTACGCGGGACCTTTGCATCACATCTGATTTAAATCTCGGCTTAACTGCATTATCCGAGGCGCTTGAAGGCAGAAATAATGCCGCCACCGAAACCCGCCGCGCCCGTCTGGCTGACCTTAAAGTCGAACAAAAAAGCCAATCTGCTGCAATTTTGGAGAAGATCAAAAATCAATCACCGATACATCCAGGCTGGGCCAGCCACTTGCTTGGCGAGCGGCTTGAAGATGATACCCTGATCTTTAACGATTATCCTTTGTTGTTACCCTTTTTGAACCGACCCCGGCCTCACTCCTATTTCGGCACGCCAAATGCCGGAGGACTTGGTTGGGGCGTCGGCGCTGCCTTAGGCGCACAACTAGCCTGCCCGGATAAAATGGTCGTCTCGGCCTGCGGTGATGGCTCCTACATGTTTGGTAATCCAATTGCCGCCCATCACGTTGCGAGAGCGCACGATTTACCGGTCCTGTTTCTCGTCTTCAACAATTCTTTATGGAATGCCGTCCGCCGCTCTACCTTAGGTATGTATCCTGATGGGCACGCGGCCAAGAGCAATCGTATGGCGCTGACCTCACTCGACCCAGCACCGGAATTTGACAAAATGATGGATGTCTGTGGCGGCTATGGCGAAAAGGTCGAAGACCCCAACGAGTTAGGCGATGCCTTAGACCGCGCCATCCACGCAGTTAAAGTTGAAAAACGCCAAGCGCTGCTAAATATTATTTTTGCCTCGCCGGGCTAAGCACGTTTACAGCCCAGTAGCTACCTCAACATCTTCAGATTTAATTTCGTAGCCTGAATTTTTTGCCTGCATCTCAATCAGCGCGGCAAAATCGCAATCGGTATAGCCATTGCCGATTAGATTTTGAATGATTTCACGGGTCATTGAGGCGACCGGCATCGGCACATCCAGTTTGCGGGCGGCCGATAAACCCAGTTCCATATCTTTACGCAGCAATAGCGGTGTAAAAGTCGGGGCAAAATCGAGATTAACCAAGGATGGCGTTTTATAGGCCGAGAACATCGAACCCATCACGCTTTTATTAATAAAATCCATGAAAGCATGACGTGGCACGCCACCCTTTTCGGCCAATACAGTGATTTCCGCCAGTGACTGAATGACGACGCCTAAGAAAACGTTGTGGCAAATCTTAACCATACGAGCGAGTTCACCTTCGCCAACATAGCTGACCCCCACGGCGATAGCTTCAAGATAGGGCAACGCCTCGTCATAGGCATCTTGAGCGCCCGAGGCAACAATGCTGAGTTTACCGGCCTTCACGACCTTGGCATTTCCACTCACCGGTGCATCGAGCATAGAGGTGCCGACACTGGTGGCAAATTCACGCACCTCATGGGAGGCTTCTTCTGAAATAGAAGTGCAGTCGATTAACAGACCCGGCACTTGGCCATCTTGAGCCAGCACGCCATTTTCACCTTTGGTCACTTCGATAAAATCAGCCGGTCCACCGACCATGGTAAAAATAATATCCCGATCAGCAAGTTCAGCCGGACTATCGACAATGGTTGCCCCCAGTTCGGCCAATGGTTCAGCCTTTGATTTGGTCCGGTTCCAAGCAGAAAGATCCGCCCCCGCCTTTAAAAGACGTTCGGCCATCGCATAGCCCATGCGGCCGGTGCCGATCCAGCCGACTGTCTTCCCTTTGAGATCACTATTTGCCATTTTGGGGTCCTTCCCGATAAAGATAAAAAACTATGCAAACGATTGCATAACATATACCATCTGAGGCAGATAAGAAAAAGTATTTTGTCGGATAATTTGACCAACATGAGCAAAACACGGATCACTTTGAAGGATGTTGCCAATAAGGTCGGGGTTCACTCCTCGACCGTTTCGCGCGTGCTTAATCCGGATACCCGCAAGATGATGACGGAAGAGATTGCGGAAAAAATCCTCAAGGTGGCCGCTGAAATGGGCTACCGGCCCAATGCTTTTGCTCAAAGCCTTAAGACCAATCGATCCTTTACGGTCGGTGTCATGGTGCCAGATCTAACCAACCCCGCATTCGCACCGATCATCAAAGGCATCGATAACATGCTGGAAGCGCACGGCTATAGCGTGATTGTCGCCAATACCTATAATCTGCCGGATAAACAGCAAAGTACGGCGGAAAAATTTAGAGAACGCCACGTCGACGGACTGATTATTGCAACCGCACAGCGCAAGGATAAGCTCATTGAAGACTGCCGGCGCGAGGGCACACCCTTTGTCCAAGCCGTGCGTGCCTCAAATGATACGGATGTGTCGTCAGTGCTCAGCGATGAACATATCGGCGGCAATATGGTAATTTCCCATCTCGCCCAGCTGGGTCACAAACGGATAGCCTATGTCGCCGGCCCGCAGTTTTTCTCGACCGGTTATGAACGCTATCAGGGATTTTTGCAGGGTATGAAAAATGCCGGCTTGAAGGCTGACAAGGATCTCGTCGTATTCTGTGATGAATTCTCGGAAGAAGAAGGCCGCCATGCGACCAGTAAACTTTTAGCTGGGCGCAAGAAGTTTACGGCTGTCTATGCCGGCAACGATATCATGGCTTTAGGTGTCTATGACGAACTTGAGGCTGATGGCATCAAATGCGGCAAGGATATCTCAGTCGTTGGTTTTGATGACATGCCCTTTGCCGACAAATTCAATCCACCGCTGACCACCGTGCACACGCCGCTGGTTAATGTTGGCTCGGAAGCCGCACGCATATTGCTTGAAAAAATCAATGACGCGGCTACCCCGGCCCGCTCGATAAAATTGAAGCCCGACTTGATCGTACGGGAATCGACGGGAAAGGTGCGGTAGAATGTGTATCCCTTGGTCCAGTAATTCTGGAGGCAGTTCTTTGTGTCGGACGTGCGTCATGCTGATGCGGAAATCAAGTGGTTTCGGCACACCTCAAATTCGACTACCTTTCCATCAATCATGAACATGGTTGTGCAGGGGATTCTATACCAAAGGCGATAAACATACGGTACGATCAAAGTGGATGAGGTGGTTATTTATCGTAGTTCGGATTTAACTAAAGTTAGGAATTTAATATCACTCAAGATTAAAATAACTCCTTGAATATCGGCGTAACCATTCCTGATTGATGGGGTAAAAATGGCAACGGGCGAGGTGCAATCGCATATTCCAACAGAAGTTTATCTCGATTTTCTGGGAGGAACGATCGAAATTCACTGGGATTATCATGCCTATTTGATGGCTGGGATCTGGTTCATCCTGGTACCGATTAGTATTATCACGATCAGATATTTCAAACCGAAACCTAAGCCTCGTGGCATCACCGGTAAGATCAAGTTCACAAATGTTAGCTGGTGGTGGTTCACCTTTCATCAATATGGCCTTTATCTGGCGATAGCTCTCTCTCTTGGCGGCTTGGCCGTGGCTTTGATCGTCAGCAAAGGTTTCAGTGGAACGGTACATTCAATATTCGGCATTTCGACTATTGTTTTTGGGTGCTTGGAGGTTGTCTCGGCTTGGCTGCGCGGCACTCACGGCGGCAAATATTACGCCAATGCTGATTTAGACGATCCCTCAACGTGGCATGGAGATCACTATGGAATGACCCCGCGCCGGCAGCGGTTTGAGGCCTACCACAAGACAGCGGGATATTTAGCTGGATTTTTTGCCTTTGGCGCCGTGGCGTCCGGACTGATGCAATATCCGATGCCGATTTTTACCAACGTCCTGCTGGTTGTTGTTCTTGTTATCTTCGTGGCTTGCATCGTTTGGGAGTACAAAGGGCGCGCCTACGATACCTACCTTTCTTGTTTTGGGGATGAACCCGATAATCCTCGTAATAAAATCCGGAAGGACCTGTAAACAGGCGTGTTTCTGCCAGAATTTAAGGAGTACGATTAGTGAGTAGCCAGAATTTGCCCGTCCCGGACTTCGCCAGGAATATGAAACTGATCGGATACTCCGATCAGGGCGGACGGCCGGACGGTGTCCAGTTGATGGTGAACAAGGGCTACGCTTTCACCGGACATATGTTTTCCAAAGGGTTTAGCGTAATCGATGTCCGCAACCCGCGAGATCCCAAGCCGGTGCACTATGAGCCCGCCCCGGCGAATACCTGGAACATTCATTTGCAGACGCATGAAGACCTGCTGTTGGTGATCAACGCCAGGGATATGTTCGCGTCGCCGGAATTTCAGGACGAACATCATTACTACAAAGGCGCACTGGGCAAGAAGGTCGGCACCGCCGATGCTTCACCATCCGTGGAACGCGACTGGACTGCCGGTATGGCCGTCTATGACATTGCCAACCCCGAAGAGCCGCGTCAGATCGGTTTCATGCCGGTCGAAGGCGGCGGTGTTCACCGGATTTGGTACGTTGGCGGCCGCTGGGCCTATGCCTCTGTTTTGCTGGACGGATTTACCGACTACATTTTTATGACCATCGATATGGCCGATCCGACCCAGCCGCAAGAAGCTGGCCGTTACTGGCTGCCCGGCATGAACGAGGCCGCCGGTGAAACTCCCGACTGGGCGCCGACCCGGCGCAACGGCCTGCACCACGCTATCATCAATGGCGATACGGCCTATGGTGCCTGGCGCGATGCGGGACTGGTAATGATAGATGTTGCCGACCGAGCCTCCCCGAAGCTCATCACCCATCGCAACTGGTCGCCACCTTTTGGCGGCGGGACGCATAATTGTTTGCCGCTGCCTGAACGCGAGTTGCTGGTCGTACTCGACGAGGCTGTCCTGGATAACTGCGAAGACGGCATCAAATATATTTGGATGTTCGATATTCGAGAGCCATCGAACCCGGTCAGCATTGCGACCTTTCCGACCCCGGCCGAGGCCGATTATGCCACTAAGGGTGCTCATTTCGGGCCGCACAATATCCATGAAAACCGCCCGGACGGACTGGTCAGTTCGGACACCATCTTTGCAACCTATCAGAATGCCGGGATTCGCGTCTTTGACATTCGCAACGCTTATCGACCCGAGGAAATCGCCGCATTTGTTCCCCCCGCGCCCAATCGGCTAGTCGATCATCGCCCGAACCGGCCAAAAGTCATCCAATCCTGTGATATATGGGTATCTGCCGAAGGGCTGATTTACTGCAACGATTACAACGGCGGTCTGTTTATTTTAGAATATCAGGGATGAATACTCCGTCAGCTTTAACTCACAGATTCAACCCAGTTTTTGCCTTCGAGGATTTCTTTGCCCCGGCGCATGAAGGCGCCTGAATACGAGCCGTCAATCGCCCGGTGGTCAAAGCTTTGAGCCAGAATACCAACCGGGCGGATGGCGATCATATCTTCGCCGTCCTGCTCAACGACCAGCGGGCGTTTGCTGATGCCATCGGTCGAGAGGATCGCCACCTGCGGCTGATTGATAATCGGCGCCGTGATCAAGGTGCCAAATGAGCCGTTGTTGGTGATGGTATAGGTCGCGTTGGCCATATCATCCGGCGTGAGTTCATCAGCCCGCGCCCGGCGCGCAAGTTCGTTGGTCGCCCGGGCAATTTCAGTGACGGCCTTCATGTCGGCATCGCGAATGACCGGCGCAACCAGACCCTCAAAATTAAGATCGACCGCCATTGCCAGATTAACCCGGTCAAACACCACCAAATGATCTTTCTCGATATGGCCATTGATATGCGGGAAATCTTTAATTGCCGAGCAAACTGCTTTGGCGATAAACGGCAAAAACGTAAGAGAATAGCCTTCCCGGCGTTTCCAATCGGCGCCAATAGCCTGGCGAGCTTTATTGACGCCTGAGAAATCCACTTCAACCGCCTGCAGAACGTGCGGGCTGGTCGCCTTCGAGCGCACCATATGCTCGGCCGTCATCTTGCGCCGGTAGCTGAACGGTACAACGGTAATACCCTCGCCGGAAATAGCACCGGGTGCTTCGGCAGGAACGGGTGCCGATGCCACAGCTGCCGCCCCGCCTTTCAAATACTCC
>JABIIH010000123.1 GCA_018649245.1 Rhodospirillaceae bacterium
CTGCCATAGCGCAACTGAGCGGCCTTCACGGAAGGCGTGAACATGATGTCGGAGAAGTTTTTGGTCATGAGAATTTCCTAAAAAAAGAACGGGCCTTTAATAACTTAAGAAAGCGCCCAAGGCTGGTTCCATTGGCAAATGTTGAAAATGTCTTGCTCGCGGCGCTTGTCGTTGCGGTGCAGGCTGCGGAGGTAGAGCTCGTTCGCGAATTAGAGCACGAGAAACGGCCTAAAAACACCGTTTTTATCGTTCCAGACCACGTGTCCGGGCTGCTTAGCCATATATTGGGATTTTGCGCCGGTATTCTATGTTGGTGTCAAAAATCAGCTTCACAGATCATGACGTGTTGCGCGGTAGTTGTTCTTTGTTCTTAATGGCGATATTTGTTTCATACTTGTTGCCGAAACCTTGAGGACGAACTTTTGAATAAATCAGAGATTGCGGCGCTAGACCAAAACGATCCGCTACGATCCCACCGCGATAAATTCGAACTTCCAGAAGATATCATCTATCTCGATGGGAACTCATTGGGGGCGCTGCCGAAAGGTGTGGCGGACCGGCTGAGTGATGTGGTGACGCAAGAATGGGGCAAGTCGCTGATTAAATCCTGGAATGTCCATGACTGGTACCCACAGCCGGGGCGGGTCGGTGATAAAATTGCTAAACTTATCGGGGCGGAGCAGGGGAGTGTGGTCTCAGCCGATAGCACATCGGTCAATCTCTATAAATTGCTGACCGCAGCCGTTCGCTTAAACGAAGATTTAAATCCGGGCCGCCGGGTGATTTTATCTGACACCGGCAATTTTCCAAACGATCTCTATGTTATCCAAGGTCTGGTCGATCTTCTGGGTGATGACTATGAAATGCGCTTGGTGGCACCTGAGGAAATTGCGCATGCGTTGACCGAGGACGTTGCCGCTGCCGTCATCACCCAGGTCGATTATCGCACGGGTCGGCGGCATGATATGGCCGATTTGACTGCGCGCGCGAAAGACCGGGGCATTAAGGTCATATGGGATCTCTGCCATAGTGCTGGCGCGTTTCCGGTTGATCTGGCTGGATCAGGCGCCGAATTTGCGGTCGGATGCAGCTATAAATATCTCAATGGCGGGCCAGGGGCACCGGCCTATCTCTATGTCACGCCAGATTTACAGGAAAGCATCCGCCCGCCGCTCTCCGGTTGGATGGGCCATACTTCGCCATTTGATTTCGATTTGGACTATAAGCCCGCCAAAGGTATTGCCCGGAATCTGTGCGGCACACCCAGTGTGCTCGGCATGCATGCTTTGGAAACAGCGCTTGAGGTTTGGGAGGATGTCGATTTGCAGCTCGTGCGTGAAAAATCCCAGCGTATGATCGAGCTATTTGCTGGCCTCGTTGATGAGCTCTGCCCCGATGGCGGCTTCAGTCGGGTAACGACATTTCCAGAAGAGAGCCGCGGCAGCCAGATATCGCTCGGCCACCCAGACGGCTACGCCATCATGCAGGCGCTGATTGATCGAGGTGTAATTGGTGATTTCAGAGCGCCCAACATTTTGCGCTTCGGCATGACCCCGCTTTATGTTTCGTACAGTGAAATCTATCAGGCCGTCGAAATCCTCGCCGACATTATGGCCACCGGATCCTGGGATCAGCCCAAGTACCACGCGCGCTCCGCGGTAACCTGATTATCTGGATACCCACTCAGGCTCAAGCCAGACATTAAATTCCGCTGTTAAAATTTACTGGAAATTGATCGGCATCATTGAGATTAGAGGTAATGGCTTTATTGTCCGGGGGCTTCAATTCGTTACCTGGGCCGTGAAGGGGACAGCTAATGTCACCAACAGAAACCGATGATCTTATTAAAGCCGTTCAGGTTTTCTCCATCGGTTCAGCTGAACAACACAAAGAACATCGCTACGGAAGTAAATTGCCATCATTGTGGTGGGTTCTAACGTCTCGCAGTTGGATCGAAATACCTAATGATACAGGCTAATATTTCAGTATTTTTCTAGCGAGATAAACTGGCAAGCTAAACCCGCGAACTGAACTCTTCTAATTTGAGCATATCGCTGGTCATCAATGCCATACCGCCGCCATCCATGGGAATGTCTGAC
>JABIIH010000088.1 GCA_018649245.1 Rhodospirillaceae bacterium
GTCCGCTATGGGTCAAAAGCGGACTCTTTTGCTCTATCCCGTTTTTGTCCGCTATTGAAGGCAAAGCAGACGCTTTGTAGTAGCGGCTGATACGTTGGGTGAAAACCAATAGCGGGAATTATGAAACGTTTCTAAGGCTCGTTTTCCCATAAACTTTAGTTAATTCCAACTTCAATAAATAATAAAATAATGAACATTGGCCGAATTACAATCTTGGCGCAATTTGCAAGAAATCTTTTTTGCCTGTAGGTTGAGATCAATACCTAGGAAAGTATTTCGTAATTTCACTCCTTATAAAAAGATGGTGTTAGTTATAAATCCGTCTGAAGGGCCGCAAATGGGAATCTATATCGGACCAGGTATCCTCGTCGTTGGATTAATGTTGTTAGTTTTTGGTTTTATGTATTTCAAGAAACCACCTCCAAACCGGCAAGATCATATTGATAAAATGAATAAAATGAAGTCCCATTAGAGAATTTTGAATGTCCGCTTTGGGCCAAAAGCAGACATATCCGTTATCTTTGAAGCATGTCCGCTATTGAGGGTAAAGCAGACGTTTTAACCCCCTACCGAAACCACTGGTTATCCGTACAACTAAATTTTCGTCTCTGTGTTCTCGGTGAACCCTGGGCTTTGATTTTTTTGTGTGCTTCATGAACTTTGTGGTGAATTAAACTACTTCAAGGCACTAAGAAGGGACACGCAAACAAGTACAGGTCCCCTTAATTCTGATTACTTCCCCCACTTCTCCGCGGCGTCATCGTCGGTGGCTTTGGCTTCGACCCATGTGTTACCATCCGGGGTTTCTTCGCTTTTCCAAAACGGTGCTTTGGTTTTGAGCCAATCGATGAGGAATTCGCAGGCTTCAAAGGCGGCTTTACGATGGGCCGAGGCAGTGACTACCAAAACAATCTGCTCGCCCGGCTCTAACCTGCCATAGCGGTGAATGATGAGACTATCATCCAGGGGCCAGCGTTGGTGGGCTTCGGCTTCAATTTTGGCCAGTTGTTTTTCAGTCATGCCGGGATAATGCTCGAGGGTCATCGCCGTAATAGACTTGTCTTCGTCGGCGTCCCGCACCAATCCAACAAAACTGCAGACGCCGCCGACATTGCTGCTGCTGGCAGAAATCTTGGCAATTTCAGCACCGGTATCGAAATCCTCAGCTTGAACCCTGATTGTCATCAGCCACCTGTCATCGGCGGGAAGAAAGCGACTTCATCGCCGTCTTTGACCGCAGCATCGAACTCGACATGTTCCTGATTTACCGCCACCCGGATATGATCGCGATCGGCAAAGGCATCAGCATAGCCCTCGCCCCGGGCCGCCAGCCAATCAAGCAATCCGTTCACATCCTCGACGCCCTTCGGCAGCACGATGTCTTCTTCGGCGATATTGGCCCTTTCCCTAAAATGGGCGAAATAAAGAATTTTCATAACCTACATAACCTCACTAAAGGGCAAAAAGTCGACTAAATCGCCTTTACGTATACCCTCACACTCTTCCGGCAGTTCGATTAAGCCATCACTTTCAACCATCGAAGAAATAATGCCGGAACCATCCGCTTCGTATTTTAGCGCCACTGGCTTACCGGCGCTATCTTGTTCAAGTCTGGCCCTCAGCCATTCCCGGCGCCCAGGCTTTTTCTTAAAATCAAACCCCGCCGGTACCTGGAATAAATTCGGCTCTAAATCACGGGCGCCGGAAAGCAACAATATCAGCGGCCGGGCAATACGCAAAAATGTCACCATCACTGCCACAGGATTTCCAGGCAGACCGACAAACGGCACCTGCACTCCTTCCCGTTCAATATGACCAAGGGCGATGGGTCGGCCTGGCTTAATCGCCAAATTCCAGAAATTCAACGCGCCTAGGTCTTCAACAATGGCTTTGATGTGATCCTCTTCGCCTTTGGAGACCCCGCCGGAGGTTATGAGCAGATCATGATCGTCGGCGGCCTGCCAAAGGCCAGCCCGAATATCACCCGGCACATCCGGGAATATACCGACATCGGTAACCTCACAGCCGAGACGCTCCAGCATTGAAATAATCGAATAGCGATTGGCATCATAGATACAGCCGGCTTTAAGCGGTGCGCCAACATCTTGAATTTCATCACCGGTTGAGAACACCGCAACCCGCAAGCGGCGGCAAACATCAATTTCCGCATAACCGAGCGAAGCCGCCATCGAGACATCCTGCGGCCGTAATTTATGGCCGGGGGTTAAAATAACATCACCGGTCTCAACGTCTTCACCCCTTTTCCGGCGGTTGGCATGCTGTTTTATTCCAGCGGGAAGAACAACATCATCGCCCTCAACTTTAACGTCTTCGACCATAAAGATCGTGTCCGGGCCGTCATCACCCTCACCTTCAGGAACGGGGGCACCGGTAAATATCTGCACCGCTTCGCCGCGCTTGGCGGGCCTCTCCAAAGGATGCCCGGCGGCAATCCGCCCGGTCACCGGTAAACTAGTGTCCGCACCGTCGATGAGATCGTCGAAATATACCGCATAGCCATCGACCGCTGAATTATCATGGGGTGGAATATCGTGCTGAGCCGTTAGCTCGCGGGCCAGAATTCGGCCTAAGGCGTCACGCACCGGGACTTTCTCAGATTGACCGATACCACCAAGCACTTCCGAAAAGCGCGCAATCGCTTCAGCGACCGTGATCGGTTCCTCAGAGGCTCTAAAGCAATTGTCCAATTCTCTCATATTCTCAGGCATATCTCAGGCCGCCTTTAAACTACAGCGTTCAAGAATAAAATCAGCGATACCCTTAACATCGTTCAAATCCAGCACCGGTACAGATAAACTAGCTATAGCTCCATCACTGGCAACGGCAATTATTTCCGGATCATCTGTTTGCAGCAAAGGCTTGCCGACAGCAGGCCGATGGATTTCCATTTTTGGATGGGAGTGCCATTTAAAACCCTCGACCAGCAACAGATCAACCGGGGTCATACGGGCAATAAGTTCATCAATGCTGGGCTCGTCTTCATCTTTCACCTCATGCATCAACGCCCATCTTTGCGAAGCGGAAATCATAACCTCGCTGGCGCCAGCTTGGCGATGCTCATAGGAATCCTTGCCTGGCACATCGATATCAAACTCATGATGGGCATGTTTCATCGTCGACACCGCCAATCCACGGCTGACAAATTCCGGGATGAGCTTGACGATTAGTGTCGTCTTGCCACTGCCACTCCACCCAGCGAGACCAAAAATCTTCATTGTCATGCCGCCGGTTGCTGCTCTTCTGTATTGGTTGCGGATTCAACTTTTCCTGCCGCTTCAATATGCTGATTATCCATATCGTCAACGTGACGCAATCCGGCGCGGAGATAATCGTAGCCAGTGATCAACGTCAGTAAAGCCGCAACCCACAAGCCCGCTACACCAACATCAGTGGTCGTTAAAGGTCCAAACATCGGTCCGGCCGCACCGACCATCAAAAATCCGAGCATCAGCATTTGCAAGGTTGTCTTATATTGCGCCAGTCGGCTTACCGGCACACTGACTTGAGCACCGGCGAGAAATTCCCTTAGCCCCGAGACCAGCAATTCGCGGCATAATATGACCACAGCTGGAAGTATCGCAATGCCGGGAATGCGGTCGAAAGCAACCAACATCAAGATCAGCGAGGACACCAATAATTTGTCGGCAATTGGATCGAGAAATTTGCCGAGCGCCGATTGTTGCTTCATGGCGCGCGCTAAATAGCCGTCAAAAAAATCTGTGATACCGGCAAAGGTGAGGATCGCCAGGCCAAGCCAGTTGCCGAGCGGCGACTCAAGGTAGAATGTCGCGACCAAAAGCGGAATGGACGCGATGCGAGAGAGCGTCAAAAGGTTGGGAATATTAGTTAGCATCGCTTAATACCTGTTAAATCCAATTACCAGCTGGTTATTCTTCCGGATGAAACCAATCGTATATTTTTACCGCCATAGCCCGGCTGATGCCATCGACTGTTTCAAGATCTGTCAGCCCAGCTTCGGCGACGGCGCGGGCCGATCCGAAGTGGTGTAATAGCGCCTTTTTACGCATTCCGCCAACACCTTGAATCTCGTCCAAGGGAGATCGCTCTATCCGTTTACCACGGCGCGCCCGGTGAGTGCCAATCGCAAAGCGGTGAGCCTCATCCCTTAGCCGTTGGAGAAAGTACAGGACAGGATCGCGGCTGTCCAAACTAAAGGGCTTTTTCCCGGGCAAAAACAAGCGCTCCCGCCCGGCATTCCGGTCCGGACCCTTGGCAATGGCAGCAATACCAACGTCACTGATTCCAAGCTCTTCAAAGACTTCGAGCGTCACACTAAGATGACCAGCCCCACCATCGATTATTATAAGATCAGGCCATTGACCGTCTTTGCGGTCTGGGTCTTCTTTTAGGGCGCGGGAAAACCGGCGGGTCAACACTTCCCGCATCATGGCATAATCATCGCCGGCTTGCGCTTCACCCGGTCGGGCGTCCGGCAAGACGGTGCGAATATTAAATTTTCGATAGGCATTTTTGATAAAGCCTTCAGGCCCGGCGACGATCATGCCGCCGACGGCATTGGTGCCACCGGTATGACTGTTATCGTAAACTTCAATCCGATCCGGTGGAGCCTCCAAAGAAAACGGCTCGACCAGCGCATTCAAAAGTTTTCGCTGCGAGGCACTTTCGGCCATACGGCGGCCCAGTGCTTTACGGGCATTCACGAGCGCCAGGCCAATGAGATTTTTTTTCTCACCGCGGCTCGGCACCTCAACTCGGACTTTACGCTCGGCCCGATTACTCAGGGCTTGAGTGAGGACGGCTTTTTCCGGCACGGTCTCACTCAGCAGCAAAAGTTTGGGCGGCACCTTGTTGGCATAAAACTGACCGATAAAGGCTTCAAGAATTTGACCGCTATCAGCATCAGAAGGATGGCTCGGGTAATAGGCGCGGTTGCCATAATTACAGCTGGCGCGGAGGAAAAAAACTTGAATGCACGTTTGACCACCGGCTTGATAAAGACCAATGATATCTGCCTCATCGACGTGGGCAGCGTTGATGTCCTGATGCGCTTGAATTGAGGTCATGGCGTGTATTCTGTCCCGGATTTCCGCCGCTTTTTCATATTCCTGAGCATCACTAGCGAGCTGCATATCAGCTGCCAATTGCTTCTGAATGGCGACCGATTTGCCGGTTAAAAAATTCCGTGCCTGATCAACCAGACCGAGATATTCCGGCTGATCCATGATATCGACGCAAGGGGCCGCACAGCGTTTAATCTGATAAAGCAAACAGGGCCGCGTGCGGGCGGCAAAAACCGCATCGGTGCAGGAACGCAACAGAAAGGCGCGCTGCAGAACGGCGAGTGATTGATTGACGGCGCCGGCTGAAGCAAAGGGGCCAAAATATTCACCCTTGCGTTTGCGGGCTCCCCGATGTTTGAGCACCTGCGGATAATCATGGTCACCAGTAATTAAAATCGCCGGAAAAGATTTATCATCACGCAGCAAAATATTATAGCGCGGCAGCAGTTTCTTAATCAGATTGGCTTCGAGTAGCAAGGCTTCAGCTTCGGTATGGGTCGTTACAAATTCCATTGAGCGAGTCATATTGATCATGCGCTTGATGCGAATCGATTGCCGATTAAGATTGGTGTAATTGGCAACCCGCTTTTTGAGATTTTTAGCTTTGCCGACATAGAGCACATCACCCTTGTCGCTGATCATGCGATAAACACCCGGGCTGCCGGGCAGAGTTTTGAGATGGCTACGAATTACCTCGACTCCCAACATCGAAGCCTCTGCAACTGAACCATTTTCAGCGCCCACTTGATCTATATTGTCGTCGGTTTTGTTCATCTCAATCTGCAGATTAATAGAATATACTCAGTTTCGCCCGATATATCCCCAACACTATCCACGATTCTTGTGGATAACTTTGTTGAAAATATTCTGCGCAGCGGGTTTTCCGAAATTTCTGTTTCGTTTCATGAAATTCAGTAGAAAATTAGGTGCTATCTATAAGCTATTGTTTCCATTGAAGAATACCACACTCTATCATTATCGGCTCGTTACAATCTGTAACAATTGAATTAATGTAAGAATTAAGGCAAAAAAAGGCAGGCTGTGCAAAACTTTAACGAACTGACCGACTTTAAAAGTCAAAATGGAAATCGGAAAAGTCTAAATGAATTAAGGACTTGGCGGAATTGTAACAAAAATTAGTAACCTAAATCAGGCCTCTTCCGAGCGAAATCTTTCGATCTCAACACCTGCACTTGCGGCATCTTCAAACACATCGAGTTTCTCAATCCGAACCCGGGCTGCTTGTACGCGCCCATCTTTGAGGCACATATCGGCAATACGCTCGGCTAAAGTCTCAACCAGTTTGACATGTCCGCTCGCAACCATAGCCCGAATGCCATCGGCAACCTCCTCATAGCTAACAACATCAGCGAGCCGATCTTCTATCGCAGTTGGTGTTTCCTTCACCGCCAAATCAAGATTGATGCGGATGCGCTGCGGTTTTTCTTTTTCATGGCCATGCACGCCGATCAAACCGGTGAGCATCAGATCACGGATAAAGACATGGCGCACCAAGGTATGTGCATCAGCGATGCGAAAAGCATGAACGACATTTGAGTCGGAAGCTGTCATAAAATTTTTCCTATTTACTCATCAGGCAAACTTGATTGACCGGGTTGAGCCCAGCCGAGATGCTGACCAGAATCTAAAGATAACAATTGCCCTGTCATCGACGGCGTAGCAAGGATAAATCTCACCGCCGCAGAAATTTCTTTCGGATCGACCTGAACCTGCAACGGCGTCAGTTCAACTTGGCGCTTGAACTGATCTGCAGATTGGCGGGTTGAAGGTAAGGTTGGCCCCGGTCCAATCGCATTTACCCGGATACTTGGCGCCAAGGCCGCCGCTGCGGTTTGAGTTAGTGTCCAGAGCGCTGATTTACTCAAGGTATAGGAGGTAAAATACGGTGTTAGGTTTCCGACGCGCTGATCTACTATATTGATAACATTAGCTTTTTCATCATTTGGCAGATTTTCGGCGAGACTTTGCATCAGCACGAATGGAGCACGTAAATTGACCGCCATATGGCCGTCCCAGGACTGTTTGGTGGCGCTTAAAATACTATCTTCTTCAAATATTGAGGCATTGTTGACGACACAAGAAACTGTTCCAAGCTGGTCATTTATGGTTGGGATCAACGCCGCCACTGCGGCTTCATCAGCGAGGTCAGCCGACACCGAAATCGCTTTGCCGCCAGCAGCTGAAATTTCTTCAACGACCTTCTCGGCTTCTTCGGATGAGCCGTTGAAATGCACGGCTACTTGCCAGCCATCTTCGGCCAAGGCAAAAGCGATCTCGCGGCCGATCCGTTTGGCGCCACCGGTGACCAGAGCTGTACCTGTTGAACTTTCTGTCATGAGTAGAGAATGAGAGATCGCCACTCAGATGGCAAGCCCTCAGAGAATTGACTAGGCCGGGATAAGTGTTTCGACGCCATAGCCAATGGCAGCGATGTAGATGAGATAAGCGGCAAAGAACAGGCCGGCCTCGAGGCGGCCCAGTTGCTCGCGGCGGCCAATCATGTACGGCATCAAGATCAAAGTTGCTGCCGCCATGATCCAGATATCAAAATTGACCACCCGTGCTGGAACTTCCATGGGTGTGATTACGGCAACAACACCGACGATGCCAACGACGTTAAAGATATTACTGCCAACGACATTACCGACCGCAACATCAGCATGTTTACGAATGGCTGCAACAACAGAGGCTGCCAACTCGGGCAAAGACGTGCCAAAGGCGATAACCGTTAGTCCGATGACCGCTTCATCAACGCCGAAAGTCCGGGCAATGGCGACGCCACCTTCGACCAGAATATCCGCGCCATAGATCAATCCAGCAAAGCCAATCACCAAAAAAACCATTATTTTCAATAGGCTATGCGGCACACCCTCAATCTCATCGACTTCGTGTTCGTACATTTCTCCGGCCGCATCAACGCCCTGTTTTTCGCGCATGTAGGAGTAAACCAAAAAGCCGATGAAATAGGCGAGCAACACCAAACCACCGATCAGATCAATCTCACCCCGATAGCTGAGCGCCATAAACAGCCCGGTGCCGAGCAACAACATCCAGCCATCCCGCTTGAGCGCACCTGGCTCATTGGTAATTGGCATCAGCAATCCGGCCACACCAAGGACCAGCAAAATATTAGCGACATTACTGCCGACGACATTACCGATCGCTAAACCAGACGAGCCGGAGAGAGAAGCATTTAAAGAAACCAGCAGTTCCGGCGCAGATGTGCCAAAGGCAACCACGGTCATGCCGACGACGAGTTTTGAGATGCCAAATTTATCTGCCAGACCAATGGCACCACGCAGCATAATCTCTGCCCCAACCAGGAGCAGTACAAAGCCGCCGACTACGAGAAAATACATCATGCCGCTAAAACCTTTTGGCCCACCAAATTTATTTTGTTGTTAGGTATCACTTACGCGGCAAAGGTTAAACATTCAATAATTCAGTCCAACTCAACCAAGATCAAACAAGAGAAATTCACTCGGCTCTGAAGCTGAAATTTCGAGATTAATTTCTGCGGTGATCGCGGCGCCGTCTCCGACTGACATGGCCGTACTATTTATTTCAATCGCACCAGAGGCCAGTTGGACCCATACGCCTCGTCCCTCATCAACTTCATGGGTCACTTTGTCGCCAGCAGACAGAATACTGGCATAGAGCTCGACATCTTGGTGGATGGTGACGCTATTACCCCGGCCATCACGGGAGCCCACCAGATAAAGCGTGCCATCACGGGCCCCTTCGGGGATCTCATTTTGCTCATAACCCGGCTCAATTCCACCATTTTCGGGCAATATCCAGATTTGAAAGAAGCGGTTGCGGGTTTCGGTGGAGGGGTTGTGTTCACTGTGGAGCACGCCGGTACCGGCGCTCATACGTTGGATTTCACCGGGCCGAATGATTGAGCCGTTGCCCATATTATCTTTATGCGCCAATTCGCCTTCGAGAATATATGAGATGATCTCCATATCCTGATGACCGTGGGTACCGAAACCTGTTTCAGGCTGAATTTGATCTTCATTGATCACGCGGAGATTGCCGAAGCCCATTTGCTCGGGGTCACTATAATCCGCAAATGAGAAAGTATGTTGCGAATGCAGCCAGTCCAACTCGGCCAAACCACGGTCCTCACTTTTTCTAATCGTGATCATCTATCTCTCCTTTAATAGGGGCTCGATATCGCCGTCTTCTTTGTCGGTGTGGAAGCGCTTGATAAACTCATCCAAGCTTCCCTCGCCAATGCTTTTCCGAAGCCACCACATCAAATCCTGATAGTAGTGAACATTATGCCAGGTCAGTAGCATCGGCCCGAGTATCTCCTGCGCTTTTACCAGATGATGGATATAGGCGCGGCTATAGTTTTTGCAAGCCGGGCACTTGCAATGCTCATCAAGCGGACGCGGATCATCGGCATGACGGGCGTTGCGGATATTAACTTCGCCTCGCCGGGTAAAGCCCTTGCCGGTACGCCCCGAGCGGGTCGGCATGACGCAATCGAACATATCGATGCCCCTCGAAACCGCACCAACAATATCAGCCGGCGTGCCGACACCCATCAAATAGCGGGGCTTATCCGCCGGCATATGCGGCATCAACCCGTCCAACACCTCAAACATCACGTTTTGCGGTTCACCAACCGCCAAACCACCTACCGCCAGCCCATGAAAATCCATATTTATCAAGCCCTTAGCGGATTGCTCCCGAAGATCATTGAAGACGCCGCCTTGGACAATACCGAACACGCCATAACCGGGACGGTCATCAAAGGCTGCTTTTGATCGTTCCGCCCAGCGCAGCGAGAGCTGCATCGACTCATCGATAACTTTCTTATCATCGGTATGGGCCGGGCATTCATCCAGCTGCATGGTGATATCGGCATCCAATTTTCGCTGAATATCTATTGAGGTTTCCGGGGTGAGCTCAAACTTGCGGCCATCGATATGCGACTGAAAGGTCACCCCTTCCTCGGTCATCTTCCTGAGTTTAGAAAGCGACATCACCTGGAAGCCGCCGGAATCGGTCAAGATCGGCCCGGGCCAGTTCATAAATTTATGCAAGCCGCCCAAGCGCTCGACACGGTCGGCACCCGGCCGCAGCATCAAGTGATAGGTGTTACCAAGCACGATTTGCGCGCCGGTCTCGGCAACGGATTCGGGCATCATAGCCTTGACTGTACCAGCCGTGCCAACGGGCATGAAAGCCGGTGTATCAATCATGCCATGGGCAGTGCTGACCTGACCCAAGCGGGCGGCGCCATCTGTCGCACTGACGGTGTATGAGAAATCGGTCACTGGCTACCTTCGATCAGGCACGGTTCAATAAGTGTGGCATCACCGTAAGAAAAAAACCGGTAATTCTCTTTAATGGCATGGCTA
>JABIIH010000019.1 GCA_018649245.1 Rhodospirillaceae bacterium
AACCACGCCACGAAGTTTAAAACCTTTTTCCAAAGCCACTGGTAAGTTAGTAAAGGCTGCCGGTGCGAAATCGATCTCACCAGCCCGCAAAGACTTGGTCAGAGCCGAGCCCGTATTACGGACAACGACTTTGGCATTTAGCCCGTGCTTGGCGAAGAAGCCTTTGCCTTGAGCGACGAAGACGATCATGCCGCCGACGTTACTTGCCGCGCCAACTTTGATATCTTGCGCTTGAGCACTTGCTCCCGCCACAGTGAACGCGGCAGCAGCAACGGCTGCCATTGTTAGGTTACGAATTGTAGTCATTAAATTCCTCCCATGTTGTGTCCTGACTATCGGCAGAACGTAAAATTTCGTTACTGATCCCCATATGCTTTTGCAGCTATTTTTTTATGGGGTTATTTTCAACTCATTCTGTATCACGCTTACTTGGTGCAGGCCCTTCAACTTGTTGTGATTTTAATTCCAAAAAACCTGCTTCCTTCCTTTATAGCTGCACGCTATAATTTTTTGAAGTACTCACATATTAGTCTTATACGCACCATTTAGTTGGTTTAGATCGGGAAAGCAATTCAATGACACCAGAAGCGGAATACAAAAATCTACCGGCTGAGGAAATCCGCGCCCTGGAAGAATCGCGGCCCTTTCAAAAAATTCTGGTGCGGATATCCAACAAATGGAATGTGCTGATCATCAGGCGATTAAGCGGCCGGCGGATGCGACCATCAGCGCTCCGGCGCGAAATTGGTAATATTTCACCGAAAGTGCTGACCCAAACGCTACGCGAGCTTGAATCCTACGGCCTGATTGAACGCGAGGTTTTTCCAGTTATCCCGCCCAAAGTCGAATACCGGCTGACCGCAATGGGAGACTCATTGGTGGTCGCCCTAGATGCGCTTCGGGATTGGGCAATGGATAACAATGCAGCCGTTGAAACTTCTATCGACGCTTACAATCAGCGCCAAGACGAGGATGATCTGCAAAACTTTTAGCGGCTTTACCATAAGCTTTTTTAAGCTTAAAAAAGCTGCATCGAAATTAAATCCAAAACAACAAAATAAATTAAGACCATTAAGGGGTAAAATATGTCTGAAATTAATATGGACACCGTCGATGAAATTGGCCTGGCCATTGTTGGCTGCGGCACCATTGGCCGCATTCGCGCCAAATATGCCCGCGAATATCCGGGCGTTAAATGGCTCGGTCTATGTGACATCAATGATGATCTCGGCAAGCAGCTTGCCGAAGATACCAATGCTGATTTCTACACCAATGATTTTAACGAGTTGATCAAACGGCCCGAAGTGAACGCGGTCATGATCATCACCGATGAAAACAAACACACCGAGCCAACTTTGCTGGCCGTCGAGCAGGGCCACAAATTGTTCATCGAAAAACCGCTGGCGACCGAAGCCCGTGAATCGAAGCAGATATTAGATGCAATTACAGCAGCCAAACTCGATGCTTGTGTCGGCTATACCCAGCGCTTCCGCCGCCGCTTCCTGACTGTGAAAGAACGCCTGCACACTGGTCAAATCGGTGATGTTCATTCGGTGACGACACGGGCCTTTATGAACCGCATGGTACCGATTGCCACCATTGCTAAAACCAATGCGCGCCATAATCTGACGCCGATGGTGGTTTCCGGCACGCACTCGCTGGATATGTCGATGTGGCTGATGGAAGGCAAGAAGCCGGTTTCGGTTTATGCTAAATCCGTCGATAAAGTGCTCAACGAATGGGGTACCAAAGATTCGACCTTCGGCATCTTCACCATGGATGATGGCACCATATTTTCAATGAACATCTGCTGGGCCTTGCCGGAAGTTTGGCCGGGCACGGTCTATGGCCTCGAGATCGGCATCGTCGGCACTGAGGGTATCATTGATATCGAGGACACCCACCGCGATCTAGTGCTCGCCACCAACCATAATTTGCCGGGGGGCTATATCTCCGGCGGCTATGAAGCGCCGGAACGTCATGTCGACTTTTTGACCAGCTACCCGCCGGGTGACCTCTGGAATGATCAGCTTTATGGTCCGATGCGGGAGGAGACCATCGGCTGGTTCACCCGTATTTTGATGGGCACGCCGACGCCGCATGCCACCGCTGCCGAAGGTCATTCAAACCTCTTGTGCACCATGGCGATGGATCTCTCAGCCAAACGCGGCACCGAGGTCGAATTGCCGATCGATCCGGAAGAATTTTATAAGTAAGGATTAAGGGGACATGTACTCGTTACGTGTCCCCGTCAAATTCTACCCCCCGCTCATAAAGGCGGTGTCGCAGTATTGGCGGCGGGATTTGAGGCGGCGGCAGGCTGCTGTAGCGGCAGCGGTGCTTTTAAACGGCCCGGCAATGAGGCGATAATAGACCCCTTTGCGGCGGCCAAGATTGACCCGCGTTACTTCTGATTTCAGCCGGCCAAGTAATGAGCGATGCGCCCGGCGCAATTGGGTCCAGGCTCTTGTGGCAGCTTGCTTGGAGCGGAACGAGGCCAGATGAACTGCTGGCTGCGGCCCACCCTTAGGCGCGGCTTTAGCGGCTGCAGATGCTTTTGCCGCCTTGGAGACAACTGGCTTTTTCGGCGCCAGGATGCGCTCGATGGCGGCTTTCTCTTTCGAATATTCACCATCCGATATGAGGCCGCGCTCTTTCAACATCTCGATCCGACGGACGGCTTCGGCAGCTGCCATCAGGCCTTTAGGCGCCAATGCGGGGGCTGCTGCAATTTTCGGCGTTGCCGGCATCAAACCATCAATAATCATGGTCCGTTCAGCGCCATGCTGGCGAACTGTAATGGCGCGCAGCTCGAGCGCCCGGCCAATCGCTTTTAAGCGGCCCGAGATTTGGGTCGCGCTGGGCACCGAACGGGCAAGTCCGGCAGCGGGTGGCGGCGAGGTTAGTTTGGTTAAGGCGCCAACATTTCGTTTCCGCCGGGCAGCGTATTCAGCCGGCGTCAGCAAACCTTGATCGCGTAATTTCTGCAAAGTCTCAAAGCGGGAGATTACATTACTGTCAGCGACCGAGGTGCCCGGCATCATTGGTGCCGGCTTGGCTGACCGCAAGCGTGACGGCAAGGCCGGCGCACGAGTAGCGGCAGCCGGGATTTGCACGCGCGGCGCAGTTGCGCCACTCGGCTGTCCCGGAGGTCCGAAGGCGTTTGAAACCCCTTGGCTTTGTAATAGTGACAAATTTAATCCGGCGAGTTCACGCACCGATTGCGGTGCCAAATCGTTGAACACCAGCAACTTGGTTTCCTGTCCTGGACGCAAGGCCATAATCGCTTCATAGACTTGGCGAGCCTGAACAAGCTGACCACTATGCTGAAGCACGATGCCTTTACCGAAAAGCGCATAGACGTCCCTCGGATTGGTCTGCAGCGCCTGATCAAATAATGCCTGAGCAGCGAGGAATTCACCTTTCGCCAACTTGCCAAAACCCTGCTCTGAGATCGCAATACTCTCAGCCGGCTTAGGCTCGCGCTTGAAGCTGTCCATCAAATTGCTGTTCTTTATGAGATCACAGGCGCTCAGCGAAAAAAGTGCAACCAGCACAATTCCAAACTTGAAGCCTTTCTGCCTGATTGAAAGCAGATTATCGCCCAACTTCATATTGCCTACCCCCGTTGAGGCTATCGTCGTTTCATCATTATTTATACTATATATGGTATAGCGTTTTGGGACAATACGCTAATCACAGTCTAAACCACTATATTTTGGGGTTTTCAGGAAATTACCCTCTCTATTTCCCGTTTTTCTCACATATGGGCCGAATTTGGCTCAAATTTCACCGAATTATTTGCCGAATCTGCTGCGCATCCCCTTGATTTACTTTGATTTATCGAGCATTCTCCGGAAAATTTATAAAACACCATGGGGAATCGAATTATGCCATTTGCCGCAGCCAAGCGCCTAACCAATGCGGGTGCCAAAAAAATGATGCTGGCAGCCATCGAAAAAGCCGAAGAAATAGGTATTGCTGTCACCGTTGCTATTGTCGATGCCGGCGGCCATATGATGATGTTGGAACGCATGGATGGCGGGCGGTTTCACACTGTTCATTCTTCTACCACCAAGGCGGTCACTGCCTCTTCAAATCGCCGCCAAACCACAACCCGCGGTGCTCAAGGCCAGGATCTGGATACGCTCCATGCTATCGGCTTGTCTTTAGCTGCCGGGCCCGAGCGTTGGACCGCCATGGAAGGCGGCTTTCCAATTTTCTTTGACGGAGAATGCGTTGGCGGCATTGGCGTCAGCGGTGGAGATTGGCAACAGGATCAGGATATCGCCCAAGCAGCAGTTGACGCGGTCGGCGCAAGCTATCAGAGTTAAAATTGAAAATTATTTCACGGGGTTTAAATCAAAATAGTCACTTAAGGGAGAAATTATAATGACAAGTTTAAAATACGTATTCCTGGGAACAGCGACAGCCGCTCTTATGGTCGCCGGTCAAGCACAGGCCGAATGGCCGGAAAAAGCCATCGAATTTGTTATTCCATTTGGTGCCGGTGGTGGTGCTGATATCGAAGGCCGGCTGATCGCCAAAGCCATGAGCAAAGAGCTTGGCCAGCCTGTGGTGCCGGTTAACAAACCCGGTGGTGGTGGCGCCATCACCTACACCTACGTCAAAAACTCAAAACCAGATGGTTATACTGTTGCCTGGAACTCAACATCTGTTTTGACCACGACCAATATTGGTAACGTGCCTTTTGACTACACCGCTTTGGATCACATCGGTCAGGTTGCTCAGCAGCCGATCCCCTTCGTGGTTAAAAAATCGGCGCGCTGGAACACGCTCAAAGAATTCATGGACGAATGTAAAGCCAAGCCAAGCACGCTCAAAGTTGCCTTTGCCGGTTTCGGCAGTGCAACCCATATGGCCGGTGTTGCTTTAACTCAGCTTTCAGGCTGCAAACCCATCATGTTGCCGGTCAAAGGTCCGGACCGCCGGAAAATGATCCTCAGTGGCGAAACCGATGCCGCAGTCGATATTTTCTTTGTGCCGTTGAAACTTGTTAGAGCCGGTAAAATGAAATTCCTCGCGGTTTCCAGCGGTAAACGTAATCCTGCCTCACCGAACGTGCCGACCGCTAAAGAACTCGGTATAGATATGGAATTCGATTTGTTCCGGGGCCTCTCGGTAGCCAAAGGCACACCGGCTGCGATCAAAAACAAGCTTGAAGCAGCGATGATCAAAGCAGCTAATTCCAAAGCTTTTGCCGGTCGCATGAAAAAGCTGAAACTAACTTTAGCGCCGATGGGACAAAAAGAATTTGGCGCCAAATTGGCGAAAGCCAATGCCAACATTGTCGCCATTATGAAAAAGGCCGGCATGTATCAATCCAAAGCCAAATAATAGGCTTTATATAAAGACGTTTTCTGGTGTCCCGTCTCCGACCGAGGCGGGACATCTGATTTTCTACTAAAGAGTTTTCTGATGAGCAACATGCGAAGGCGCAATCTAATCGCAGCGATTATTCTGCTGCTATTATGTGCGGGCTACGCATATCTGACGGCAAATCTGCCGACCCGCGCCATCGAAAACACTACCCAGCCATCGTTTTTCCCCTGGGTTGTCACGGTCATCATGGCCGTTCTTTCGCTTGGCCTATTGGCCCAGGCTTTCCTGCCCACGATCAGCTCAGATACACCCAAAACATTCGATGTGCCGGCAAAACGCTTGATTTATGGCCTGGTCTTATCAGTCGCCTATTTTGTCAGCCTGCCGACGCTCGGCTTTGTTGCCGGTAACATTCCGTTTTTTGCCGGGCTGATGTATCTTTATGGTGAGCGCCGGCCGCCCTGGATTGCAGCCGGCTCGATCCTGATCTCGTTGATCGTCTTTTTTCTGTTTCGTGAAGTCTTTCAAATACTTTTGCCGTCCGGCATCTTGCAGGGAGTCCTGCGATGAACCCGGATATTATCGATGGCTTTACCCAAGCGAGCCAGCTTGAAACCATATTAGCCGTTGCAGCCGGTTGCTTTATCGGCCTTGTCGTCGGCATGATCCCAGGGCTGACCATCTCCACCGGTATCATCATCGTGCTGCCGCTGACTTTTGTGTTGGAGCCGGAAATTTCTATCGCATTATTGCTTGGGCTCTATGTCAGCGGCATGACCGGCGGCAGTTTTTCAGCCATTCTGCTAAATATCCCCGGCACTCCTTCAGCTTCGGCGACCGCAATTGATGGCAATCCAATGGCAAAAAATGGGGAGGCGGGCCGCGCTCTCGGTATTGCTATCACAGCAAGCTTTTTAGGCGGCTTGTTTAGCTTTCTCTGTCTTTATTTTATCGCGCCATTGCTGGCCGAGATCGCGCTCAAATTTCAATCTCCCGATCTCTTTAGCCTGGTTTTTTTCGGACTTACCATTATCTGCAGTTTTGCCGCCAAATCTTTGGTTAAAGGCTTGCTGTCAGCGGTGATCGGCTTGGCCATCGTCACGGTCGGCCAGGACCCGATGATGGGCACCGCCCGCTTTACCTTTGATCAGGTCAATTTAATCTCTGGCATTCATTTTCTGACCGCGCTCATTGGTCTCTTCGCCGTGCCGCAACTGGTCGACAATTTCGCTGATATGATGAAATCGGAAACCGCGACCAAAAACGCCGCCAATATCAAAAGCGTGTTGCCAAAGCTGGCGGATTTAAAACTGATGCGCCTGCCGGTTGCCATTGGCGCGCCCATCGGCTCGTTTCTGGGAATTTTGCCGGGTGCCGGGGGGCCAATCGCCGCCTTTATCAGCTACGACTACACCAAGAAACTGAGCAAAAATCCGAAAGAGTTCGGCAATGGCTCGCCGCAAGGTATTGCCGCCCCGGAATCAGCCAATAATGCGGTTACCGGTGGCGCCCTTATTCCGATGATGACATTGGGTATTCCAGGCGATCCGGTGACGGCCATCCTTATTGGCGCCTTGCTTATTCACGGGCTCGCACCAGGGCCATTGCTGTTTGTTGAAAACGGTGAGTTTGCCTACGGCCTTATATTCTCGTTTTTCTGGGCCAATATTTTTAACATCGTTATTGCCCTCATTGGCCTCAGATATTTGGTCAAAGTTCTGGTGATCCCGCGCACTTTTCTGATGCCGACCATAGCCATTTTGTGCGTCATCGGTAGTTATGCCCTGCGCAATAATTTCTTCGACGTCTATGTGATGTTTGGCTTCGGCCTGCTTGGGTTAGCGATGCGCTGGCTTGATATGCCGATTGTGCCCCTGTTGCTGGCCATGGTGCTGGGCCGGCAATTGGAAGAGCATCTCCGGGTGTCCCTGATTGCCTCAAAAAATGACGTTACCGTATTTTTTACCCATCCGTTCAGCCTGTTCTTTTTATGCCTGGCGGCAGCCTCAATTTTCTGGTCTTTTTGGGCCGAACACAAAAGCAAACAAAAACAAGATCAATTGGAGATTTAATTATGAGTTCAGATACAATCCGCGTCGCCTCACTCGGCCTCGGCTGGTGGTCAGATGTGCTGGCCGAGGGCGTCACCAACGCCAAGGGCATTGAAGTTGTATCGTGCTTCACCCGGTCCGAAGACAAGCGTAAAGCCTTCGCCGAGAAATTCGATTGCGCCTCTGCCGAGAGCTATGAAGAACTGCTGGCAGACGACAGCATTGATGCCATCATCAACACGACGCCGAATAACATTCACCTGGAAACCACCAAACAGGCAGCGGAGGCCGGCAAGCACGTCTTTCTCGACAAACCGATTGCCAATTCCGTCGGTGAGGGCATGGAGATTGCCAAGATTTGCCGGGCAGCCAAAGTCAAACTCTCGATCGGTTTTCAGCGCCGCCGCGAAAACCATTTCCGTTGGGTCCAGCAAGAAATTCAAGCCGGCCGCTTTGGCCAAATCGTTCAGGCCGAGGCCAATATCAGCCGCGACCGTCTCGGCGCGTTTGAACCCGGCCATTGGCGCTATACCGCCGAGGGCATGCCGGGTGGCGTGATGCTGCAAATCGGCCCACATTATGTCGACGTGCTGGAAATGCTGATGGGGCCAATCGTCGAGGTTTCCGGTATGTTATCGCAGTTGGTCCTGCCAGGCGACAATCCGGATGTTGCCGGGCTGGTGATGAAACACGAGAACGGCGCGATCTCGACGCTCAATGCGGGCTATGCTTCTGCCGGTGAGAACTACGTCATGAATATCTATGGCAAGGATGCCTCGGCGCTCTATTCACTGCATAGCGGCATGTATCACGTCAAGCGCGGCGAGCAAGAGCCGGTTAAGATGGAGTTCGAAGCGAATGACACCATCGCCGAGCAAATGGCGGAATTTGGCGACTGCATCCGTAATGATAGCGAGCCGGAAGTCGGCGGTGAATGGGCCGCCCGCTCCTTGGCGGTGATCCGGGCCGGCGTTAAATCGGCCAATGAAAAGCGCTATGTCTCTATCGATGAAATTATGGCAAGTGGCGAATAAGGCGTTTTGGAATATAAATCGGTTGTCTTAAGGGCTGCATTTTTTATGATTGCAGCATGAGTGACAGCAATTCAAAAAATCTGGGTGGTCTATTCGACTCCCAACCGCTCGCGGGTCAGCATGCGCTGATCACCGGCGGCTCGCGCGGCATTGGCGCCGCTACCTCCAACGCTCTTGCCGCCCTGGGCGCCAGCATTACATTGCTGGCCCGTGACGTCGGCAAACTAAAGCTGCAAAGCGATCATCTGCAGGCTGAATATGATGCCAAAGTGTTTTACGCCAGCACTGATATAACGAGCGAAGAAGACATTGCAGACTCGTTTACTCAATGTGTTAAGGCCAACGGCGCCATCGATATTCTGGTCAATAATGCCGGTATCGGCAAAAGCGCACCTTTTCACCGCATGGATCTCGATTTCTGGCAGGCCACAATGGATCTCAATCTCACCGGCACTTTTCTCTGTACCAAGCAGGTCTTTGAAGCCATGCGGGAACGCGGCTATGGCCGCATCGTCAATATCGCCTCGACGGTTGGTTTGCGGGGCTATCCTTATATTACGGCCTATACAGCGTCTAAACACGCGGTGGTCGGCCTGACACGTTCGCTGGCATTGGAAGTGGTTAAAAAAGGCGTCACGGTCAATGCGGTCTGCCCGGGCTACACCGAAACCGATCTAGTCGCCGAGGCGATTGATAATATTGTCGATGCCTCCGGCAGAGATGGTGGCGACGTCAAATCCGAAATTGAAAACATGAGCCCGATGGGGCGCATGGTCACTCCAGAAGAAGTTGCCGAAAGCGTCGCCTGGTTGTGCCTGCCTTCCTCCGCTTCAATCACCGGCCAATCGATTGTGGTTGCCGGCGGCTCAGTAATGTAAAGCGGGGGAACCAACATGCCTGATACAACTTTTCTCGACTGGCCATTCTTTGAAGATAGCCACCGCAAGTTCGCCAAAGAATTATCGGCCTGGGCGGAAAAGGAAATCGCGCCTATAGCCGGCGATGACCACCACACCCATGAAGCTTTGGATGCCTCGTTTCGCAAAATCATCGAAAAACTGGGCTCGGCTGGCTGGCTGAAATATACCGTGCCGGCAGCCTATGGCGGGGCGCTTGAAAATCTCGATGTGCGCTCGATTGCCCTGGCCCGCTCGATCCTCAGCTATCATACCGGGCTCGCAGATTTCGCTTTTGCCATGCAGGGGCTGGGCTCAGCCTCGATTACGCTGTTTGGCTCGGAAGAACAAAAACAAAGTTATCTCCCCGATGTCGGCAGCGGCAAACGTATCGCGGCTTTTGCTTTGTCTGAGCCGAGCGGCGGCTCGGACGTGGCGGCGATGAAAGCCACAGCCGAGCTCGACGGCAATGAATACGTCATCAACGGCACCAAAACCTGGATATCCAATGCTGGGCTGGCTGATCAATATGTGCTGTTCGCCCGCACCGATGATGCGCCCGGGGCCAAAGGGCTTTCGGCTTTTGTCGTCGATACCGATACGCCGGGCCTCACCGTCAGCGAACGCATTGACGTTATCGCGCCGCATCCTTTGGGCTCACTGATGATGGATAATTGCCGAATCCCGACCAGCGCTATGCTCGGTCAATCGGGTGAGGGTTTTAAGGTGGCGATGGCGACGCTCGATATATTTAGAACCACGGTTGGCGCTGCTGCCCTGGGCTTTGCCCGCCGGGCCATGGATGAAGCGATTGCCCGGGCTAAATCCCGGGAAGCCTTCGGCCAGAAAATCGGTGACTTTCAAATTATCCAGAGCAAGATCGGCGATATGGCACTCAAGATCGATGCCGCCGCACTGCTGATCTTCCGCTCAGCCTGGGTCAAGGATGTGCAGGATATCCGGGTCACCCGTGAAAGCTCGATGGCCAAGCTCTACGCCACCGACAGCGCCCAGGAAGTGATTGATGACGCGGTGCAGATTTGGGGCGGCATGGGTGTCGTTTCGGGCGTCAAAGTTGAAGAACTCTACCGCGAGATTCGTGCCCTGCGTATCTATGAAGGCACCAGCGAGATCCAAAAACTCGTCATCGCCAGCCAAGCCATGGCGGAGTAGTGCCTATTTCCCCTCCCTTGATCGGAGAGGGTGCGTTAATTAAGTGACCCCTCACCTCAACCCTCTCCGATCAAGGGAGAGAAAATATTGGGCACCCTCACTAAAAACGCCCTCTGGCCCCGCCATAGCCCATTAGATAAATTGTGAAGTACGTCACAGCCTATTTTTTAAATACCCTTTATAATATTAATGTGATATAATATTATACCTATTGAGAGAAAAATTATGCTGCGATTAATAATTTTAATACTGATGCTGGTTACGGCTTCCTCAATCGCCGGAGCGCAAAAATCTGCTGTCGAAATTCTGCAGGAAAAACCAAACGACAGTTGGAAAACCGGTGTTTGGGATGAAAAACGCATGAGGGATTTTAGCGGGAATGACCTCACATTTATCGGCGACAAGTATTTGCACGGTGATGATGTTGAACCTAATCGTAGGTTGGCAGAAAAATTATTTGCCGCAGGAGTAAAAAAGGAACCAGAATTAGCGTCGTTGGTTGGCAGTTTCTACCTCAAACGCCCTGCCGAAATTCAAAAGGCGCTTCTCTGGTATGTCAAAGGCCTAGGTGTTGGAGATAAAAATTCATCCGATATGATCGGATTTTTAACAACCCAAGCTGGCATCAATCTACTTAAACACCAAAATGTCTATGATCCACCCAATTTCGAGGCACTTGCACTCCTATTAACCGGAATACATTTCGGAGATGGCAAGGCTTCATTTGTGATTGAACGCCAATATTATAGAATTAACGCTACACTGCTAAAAAATGCGAAAGAACGTTCTCAAAAATTCATAAATAACCCTCTTTTACTTCTTCAACAGCCAATTTTTCGATGCGAAGACAAAGCCTCCCTATCGCCAATTCCTTGTTTCTACTAAATTATGACCTCATCTGTGTGAAATGTAGATACAATGCATTTCTGCTGAATTGGAGTACTTCAGCGATTCCTATTACCGGCAATGTTTCAAATGTCGGTACTTACAAAGATACGCCATAAACTCCCAAATATCGAAGTCGGGCTCGAATATCACTAAGTTGCTGATGCAATGAATCAGACTCTTTTCTAATACTAGCCAGTATCTCCGAATCACGGGTCCCGTACAGTTGCTTTCGAACGTGATTTATTTCACGCAACACCCATTCTTCTTCTCTTCTTAGTTGGCGGATAGATTGTTCTCTATTTTCATTCGCTCTAGATTGGTCGGTGTACAAATTTTTATTTCCTTTTAATTATATAATAATTCCAATACTAAATCATTAACATTCATGCCATTTGATACGATATGTTAAAATTAGCTGATTTTACACGTCCACCAAGAACGTGAATTGGAATTTAAATCATATTTAATAGTCATGTTCAACTTTAAAGAACATAAATCGAACAAATAAATTTAAATCGGAATTTAGAGATTATTGTGAAATTTACCCCGCAAATAGCTTATTCAAATCTCCATGCGGGATGGCGATGTCTGAATAATCGAGCCGACCGGTTTCTTTAATCTGTTTGAGAGTATCGCGGTAATAGCCGAGCGCCGCGCGCGACAACATGCCGCCGAGTGAAATCCGCTTAACGCCCAGGGCGGCAAGTTCATCGACCGTTTGGGTGCTAAAGCCGGCAACGATGTTGAGCGGCCCGTTGATCTCACGCACCAGTTCAGGAATGTCATTTGGTACGCCCGGGCCAATAATGAACGTGCTATCGGCGCCGGCGTCCAGATAGGCGTTACAACGGCGGACGGCCTCGACGGTTTTTTCCTCGCGCGCCAAAGATTGCGAAAAATAGATATCGGAGCGGGCGTTAATGACCACCGGGACACCTGTTTCATCAGCGGCGGCGCGGGCGGCTTGAATGCGCTCAACAGCCAAATCAAAGTCATAGACCGTGCCTTGGGCGTGATCGATACCGTCTTCGAGATTGAGGCCAACCGCACCTGCCGCAATCGTCGCCCGCGTCGTGGCGACGCAGTCTTCTGGTGCGTCACCGTAGCCCGCTTCCATATCGGCGGTCACTGGCACATCGACCCGCGCGGCAATGGCCCCCACGACAGCGATCATTTCTTCACGCGATATCGCTTCGCCGTCCGGCAGACCAAGCGCAAAGGCGACGCCGGCGCTGGTCGTCGCGATCGCCGGAAAACCCTCTTCCTGGGCAATGATCGCGGTGCCAATATCCCACACATTGGGTAAAACCAGCGGCTGATCACCGTGATGAAGTGCTCTGAGAGTCTCGGCTTTTTCAATCAATGAAGGGTCGGTCATTCGGCGGCCTCCGATTTGCTCACTTCCGCATGCGTGGTTGGTTTATTCGCCTCAAGTAACTCTGCCTGGTGGGCGTTTTCCTGTTCAGCAACGGTGAAGGCCTGAGCCTTGCCGCGGAGATATTGATCCGGCCATTGCTGCCCGTCCCAGCCGTAATGCGCCGCTGCGTGCAACGTAAAGAACGGATCACTGAGATGCGGTCTCGCCAAAGCCACCAGATCAGCCCGCCCGGCGGCCAGGATGGTATTTACCTGATCAGCTGAGGTGATATTACCAACGGCGATGGTCGGGATGCCGGCTTCCAGGCGAATTTGTTCGCTGAGATGAGCCTGGAACATGCGGCCATAGATCGGTTGCGCCTCGGTGGTGGTTTGGCCGGCTGAGACATTAATAATATCGGCACCGCCGGCATGAAAAGCCTTGGCGATCTCCACTGCTTCATCACCGGAAACCCCTTGCTCGCCAACCCAGTCTTCGGCCGAAATACGCACCGAGATTGGCTTGTCCGCCGGCCAAGCTTCACGCACAGCTTGCAACACTTCCAAAGGAAAGCGCAGACGGTTTTCAAGGGAGCCGCCATACTCATCATCCCGGATATTACTGACCGGAGAAATAAAGCTCGACAGCAAATAGCCGTGCGCCCCATGCAACTCAACCATATCAAAACCGGCTTCAGCAGCCATTCCAGCCGCGGTAGCGAAATCATCCCGCACTTTAGCCATATCGGCCTGGTCCATGGCCTTTGGCACGGGCCCGTCGCTGAGAAATGGAATAGCTGAAGCAGACAATATCGGCCACGGTTTTTCCCCGGCTACATCTTCAAGCGGCGCACCGCCATCATCCCAGGCAATTTTGCACGAGCCCTTGCGTCCGGCATGGGCCAGTTGGACGCATATTTTAGACTTGGTATTTTCGTGAACGAAATTAACCACACGAGCCCAGGCGGGAACATGCTCGGCTGCGTACATACCGGCACATTTGGG
>JABIIH010000018.1 GCA_018649245.1 Rhodospirillaceae bacterium
CCACCCGTGAAACCTGTCGCGGAAACGGCCAAAGCCTAATCATATTTACCGTCTAATACATCCTTGAAAGTAGCGGCGTCGACGTTGCCACCGGTGCATATGACGCCAATTTTCGATCCCCGGACTTTTATTTTACCGGATAAAGCTGCGGCTAAAGCAACGGCGCCACCAGGTTCGACGACAATTTTATATTCTTGAAAAGCCGTTTTCATTGCCTCTGCGGTTTCAGCCTGGCTGACAACAAGCCCGCCGGCGAGCAATTCTTTGTTAACGGCAAAAGTTATTTCACCCGGTGTTTCCAATAACAGGGCATCACAAAAGGATGGCGTACCCGGCTTGATTTGCACACGTTCACCCTTGGCAAGGGATAGAGTCGTATCGTCATAGCCAACCGGTTCGACGGCGTAGACTTCGGTAGCGGGGGAGCGGTCGCTAAACACGATAGCAGAGCCGCCGATCATGCCGCCGCCGCTGCACGGACCGAGTAAATAATCCAAGGATGCACCCATTTCCTTGTTCTGTTGGAAAAATTCGAGACCAAGTGTGCCCTGGCCAACCATGATTTCGTGGGCGTTATAAGGCGGTATCAAGATGGCTCCGGTTTTGGCGATAATTTCCTCGGCAATCGCCACTCGGTTGCCATCGGTCCGGTTATAGAGCACGACGTCGGCGCCATCCCCCCGCGTGTTATCGATCTTTATTTGCGGTGCATCCGCCGGCATTACGATGCTTGCCTTAATGCCGAGTATTTTGGCTGCCGCCGCCACACCCTGGGCATGGTTGCCGGATGAAAAGGCCACTACACCGTTTGATCTTTCTTCTTCCGCGAGCCCGGATATCATATTAAAGGCACCCCGAAATTTAAACGAGCCGGTTCGCTGCAGGTTCTCAGCTTTGATCAATAAACGGCAGCCAAGTTGATCATTTACCCGTTCTGATTCAAGAACCGGTGTTTGGATGGCATAATCAGATAAGCGTTCAGCCGCCGCCTCAACATCACTGATGGTAGGGATGGGTGACAAAGTACTGTTTCCTAGCGCCGCAAATCGCCTTCGGGATTAAAGTCAATTTCGGTTTGATTGAGGCGCTTGCGGTAGACATGAAGATTTTCGATGACGCGCTGAACATAATTTCGAGTCTCACGGAAGGGAATCATCTCGACCCAGTCAATCGCATCAACATTTTTGTCGCGCGGATCGCCATTGCGTTTGATCCATTGATTGGCCCGCCTGGGTCCAGCGTTATAAGCCGCTAAAGACAAAACGTAGGAACCGTTATACTGCTCAAGCAGTCCGGTAAGGTACGCTTGGCCAAGCTGTAGATTGTATTCAATGTCGGTCGTCAGGTTTTGCCGGCGATAGGGCAGCTTATGCTTTTTCGCTACCCGCTTGGCAGTAGCCGGCATGATTTGCATGAGACCGCGGGCACCAGCGTGGCTGATGGCTTTAATGTTAAAGGCGCTTTCCTGGCGGATAAGAGCGTGCAGTAGCGCAGCATCCAACTCGGATTTTTCAGATATCGGCAGGATCGGATAGCCTTCTTCGGCGAGTGTAATACCATCTCGATAGGCCTGCTTGGCGGTATAGATGGCGAGGTCAGGACGCCCGCTTTGCCGTGCCAGCTTGGCCACATTTGCCCGCCACCCTGGAGAGGCATCTTCTTTATTCAGAGTGCGGATAAAGGGTCGCATTAGGTCAAATAGCTCTGCTTTCGCCAGCACGCGAACGACGCCGACCAATTCATCGGCTGCAAACTTCTTGGTTTCTTTATTGTCGTTGATTGGGGCGGGCGGGAACTGGATAGACTCGTCGGTTGCCTTTTTAGCGGTTGCAAGCTGACCATAATAAGTCATCGGATAGGCGGCCGCTTTATCAAACCAGAGTTTAGAAATTTCGGGCTTATCCATTGCCTCAGCGGCGCGACCGGCCCAATAGGCCCCGCGAGAGCGGCTGATTGGATATTTAGCGGCGTCAAACAGAGCGACAAAATGCTGAAAGGCTTGTTTGCTTTCTTTTAAGAAACGCAATGAAATCCAGCCGGCCAGCCACTCTCCTTCAACGAAGCCCTGGCCTTTATGCAGGCGGTGATCTTTGGCCAATTTATATGCTTCGGAAATATGACCGGCGTGTAAGGCCCGGCGGGCCAGCAAGGCTTTTTCCCGCCACCAACGTTCCGGATGGCTGAGATTTTCCGGTAAATTCTCGAGTAATTTTCGGGCCTCAACATCACGTCCCTTGCGCCGCCGCCAACGTAGTCTTTCAAACACCAGACCCTGACTATTGAGCAGCTTTTCCGGTACCTTAGAGATCGCCCGGTCGACTGCGCCGCGATACCGCCGGAGGGTAATCCGGGCAAAAGCCAAGGCGCGGTAGTCTTTGTTTACTTTCATCAGCATCCGGCGCACCGGATAATAGCGGCCCTTCCAAAGCAACCGCTCCAACCGATCAACATGGTTTTCCCGGGTTAAATAGCGCCGATAGCGTTTATAAAACTGGCGTTCCTGACGGGCACCGAAATTGCCATGCACCCAAGTTCGTTGCAGAACTTTTTCCGCTTCGGGTTTGTTGCCAGTTTTCAAGAGGGCCGCGCCCAAGCGAATACCGCCATCCGGCGTCATCGGCGGCTTATCTTCGAACCATTTAATAACCCGCTCCGGGTCTATGTTTTCTGTCATCGATTCTTCGGCCCGTTGACGTAGACGGCGTTGCGAGGGCCAATTAGGGTTATCGGCGATAAACTGGACAATATCATAATAGGAAGCGCCGGAATTTCGCGCCTCATAACGCTGCCAGGTGAGGATCCGTTGCAGGGTTTTATTTTTTATTTTTTGGGTGTGTTTTTTAATCTCCGGCCATTTGCTGCGTTTTACCAGTTTCTGAATGGTGGCTGCAGTGCGAACGTCTTGCTTGGATAAAACGATAGGTGCCGGGGCGTCATCCGCCCACGCATTTCCGCCGGTGAAATTACCGGCTAAAATTAAAACGCTTATGCCAATGAGAATGGACTGACGCATCGGTCTCCTCTTACTCCAATTATCCCTGAATTAATTAATTTATTATTAGAGAGAGACTAATTGGCGGAGACCTCCTAAGCAAGGAAGCAAGATATTTCAATTTGTAGCCAAAGTTTTTTCAAATTATTTAAATATCTCATCTTGCCGCCAACTGCCGCTAGGTCTATGTTCTGCCACGAATTTTAGGAGAGAGAGTATGTTTAAAGGATCGTTCGTCGCCCTCATTACGCCGTTTAAAGACGGCCAGGTCGACGAAGAAGCTTTCCGTAATTTTGTCGAATGGCAGATTACTGAGGGAACCAATGGCCTGGTACCGGTTGGCACAACCGGCGAATCACCAACCCTCAGTCATGACGAACATAAACGGGTGGTGGAAATCTGCATTGAGGTCGCGGCTGGACGCGTGCCGGTAATTGCCGGCGCAGGCTCAAACTCGACCGAAGAAGCAATCATGCTCTCCAAACATGCCAAATCTGCCGGCGCCGATGCCGCCTTGGTGGTGACGCCATATTACAACAAACCGACCCAAGAGGGCCTGTACCGCCACTACGATGCCATTCAGTCTGAAGCTGATATTCCGGTGATTATTTATAATATTCCGGCGCGCAGCATTGTCGATATGAGTGTCGAGACCATGGCGCGGCTGTCTCAGTTGCCGAACATCGTTGGTGTTAAAGACGCGACCAGTGATCTTAACCGGCCGATGCTGACTACTGCCGCCTGCGGTAAAGACTTTGTCCAGCTTTCCGGTGAAGATGGCACTGCCATCCCGTTTAATGCCGGGGGAGGGCATGGCTGTATTTCGGTGACCGGTAATATCGCGCCAAAACTCTGCGCCGAGATGCAGGCGGCTTGGTTTGACGGCAACGTTGCCCGCGCCATGGAACTGCAAGACCTCTTAATGCCGGTGCACTCAGCGATGTTCTGTGAAACCAGTCCGGGACCTGTGAAATATGCCGCCGAATTGTTGGGCTTAGGCTCCGCTGATGCGCGCCTGCCGATCTGTGAAATTGCCGATAGCAGCAAAGCAGCTGTCGAAAACGCCCTTAAAGGCGCCGGCATTCTGTCCTAAACATTAGTGCGATGGCTAAAAAGAAAAAATCCAGCGAGAATATAGCGGCGCGGAACCGTAAGGCACGCCACGACTATTTCATCGAGGATAATTACGAGGCCGGTATCGCCCTGCAAGGCACCGAGATCAAATCTATTCGCTCGGGCCGGGCCAGTATCGAGGAATCCTATGCTTCGGAAGAGGGGGGCGAGCTATATCTGATCAACGCCTATATCCCGGAATATCAGGCCGGCGGGCGCGATCAGCACGAAACCCGGCGGCCTCGCAAATTGCTGCTGCACAAAAAAGAACTCGCCAAGATGTTCAATGCGGTTAACCGTGAAGGCATGACGATAATACCTCTGTCGCTCTATTTTAATAAACGCGGCATGCTCAAAGTTGATCTCGGCATGGCCAAAGGTAAGCGCCAATACGACAAGCGCCAAACCGATAAAGCCCGCGACTGGAAACGCGACCAAGCCCGCATCATGCGGGGTAAGAACTAATCCGCCAGATCAATAATCTCCGTCACCGGCAAGACGCCGATATCATTCAGCTTGAGATTGCGGGGGTCGGTGAGATCTATCAAGTTCGAAATCCGGCCAAATGTCGAAGGCACGAGGATCTCCTGGCCATCGGCGCTTTCCCGGCGGATGCCGTAGGTGATTTTTTCCCGGTCGTCGCTGGCCATCGTCGCGATTAAATTCTTGGTTACCCAGATTGAGCTTTCACGGGCAAAATCACTCAGTCGCGCAGCCCGATTGATGGTATCGCCCAGCACCGTAAACTCAAGGTGAGTAGGGGTTTGATAGGCGCCGAACCATTCCTGACCCTCGTCCATGCCCGTATTTAAGCGCAACTCATTGGCCCAGTTTTTCTTACTCCGCCACTCCTGACTGATCGCCTTCATGGCTTCTTTCATCTGATAGGCGCATTGAATGGCGTTGAAAATATAATTGCAGTCCGGCTGAGGAAAGAAATAGTAGACCATGCCGTCGCCGACATGTTTACCGTGGGTGGCATAGAACTGACGGAAGATCGGCTCCATGGTGCCCCAAACCTGATTGATCAGCTCAAAGTATTCTTCCGGTGGCAGCTCGGCGCAAATTTTAACTGAATCCTGTAGATCAGCGACCAGCACGGCCAGCGATGTCATATAGGGTTTGCGGCTTTTAAGCAGATCGCGAATGACCAGATCGCGCCGGGATAATAAGGTGACGATCGATTGATCTTCCAGACCGACCGGGACGTAGGTGAAGAAAATACCT
The DNA here is from genome assembly GCA_018649245.1 of Rhodospirillaceae bacterium. Classification (GTDB taxonomy): domain Bacteria; phylum Pseudomonadota; class Alphaproteobacteria; order Rhodospirillales; family UBA2165; genus TMED23. The sequence continues at coordinate 5,333 of JABIIH010000018.1, forward strand.
TCCCGGAAGAAACTGGCATAGAGCCGGAAGAAGCGTTGTTCTTCACCGCGCGGCGCAACGTTAATTTCGGTATCCCTTAGCGCCCGGCTTTCGATTGGCTCAACTTCTTCATACAATCCAGACAGTTCTTCAAACTCAGCCGTGTCTAATTGCGGATTGGCAGTTAAAAGAGCAGCCTTAGATAGCCGTGTTTTGGCAATTGCCAAATGAAATTTAAGAATTTCATCACGACTTTCCGCGCTTGCGACCTGATCACCTCCAAACAGCAGGCTAAATAAATTACGATCAACAATATCGCTCGAGAGGCCGCCATATTGGCTGAATATTTCAGTTTCTGCATCTATGTTGGACCATTCGATCTCAAATTTATTGTTCACCAGATAGGCCGGATGTTCAAGTTTATCGATGGTCAGTTGGAGACTGCCATCCTTGACTGTGGCGGGCGAGGGAGCTTCGGGAGGTTTAGCACTAGCAGTTGCTTTTTTACTTGGCCGATTGTCGCGTTTGCCTGTCGTCAGAAGCGCCACGATATCAGCCATGCGCATGCCGCGTTTTTTCATTTCATCGATTTCACGGAGACGGTCGAGGGATTCTGCCGGGAAGTAACCCAGACGCCGGGCTTTATCATCAGCCGAGTCGGGATTTTTAACCACTGGTTTTGGGATTAGCCCCATACCGATATAGTTGTTTAGCGTCGCCCTCGAAACCCCGGCTTTTTCCAACAACTCTTTACTACTCAGCATTCTGCCTAATCCCCAGATAAAATTATTCACTCCCTGAAAGAACTTATACTGTCTATATATGTATTTGTACATATAAAAATAGACTGTCTAATTAGATTTACTTTTAGACAGTTAACATTAGCAGAAAACTGGGTAATACTTTGATTTCCATCACAAACATTAATCAGCTAAGCTGATAAAGGTGAATTGAATCAAATAAATGGTGGCAGCGTGCGGATAATCTTAGTCTTCTTGATCTTGTGTTGGCTGTCGGTCCAGCCCGCCAATGCCGCTACATTCAAAATCTCATCGCCGGAATTCCCAGAAGCCGCATCAATTTCCCGGCTTTTGAAGGAAGTTTACCACCAAATGGGGCTAGATATTGAACTTGTCACCCGGCCCGCCAAACGAAGCCTGATAGAAGTCAATTCCGGCGCCTCCGATGCAGAAATGGCTAGAGTCACCGGCGCTGAAATGGAGTATCCAAACCTTGTTCGTGTGAAGGAACCTATTTTTGCGCTCAGTTTTTCAGCTATCGTTGCTGCAAAATCAAAACATTGGTTGAGTTCGTGGGAGGAGATATCGAAACATCGCATCGGCTACCCTCGTGGCTACAGGCTGCTCGATATTAGAACAAAAAGTATGAAGGCGCTGACGGCAAAAGATCCTGTAACGATTGCCAAAATGGTGAAGGCTGGCAGGATTGATGTTGGCATTGTCGTGACGTCAGATGCGAATAGGTTTGTCTCGAAAATCGGCGGGATCGTGATTTTGAAACCGGTAATTGAGGTCGTAACCCTCTATCACTATTTAAATGTTAAACACCGGCGACTTATTCCTGAGATGGAAATAATTCTCATCAATCTAAATGACAGCGGCCGCACCAAAGAATTAATCCTCGGAACTAATTAGCGTTTCTCAAATTGGGTTTTACCAAACAAAACTTCACGTTCCTCGGCGGTAAAATTGCCGGACGAGCGTTCTTGGGCCAGGACTTCATTACCGCGAATAACCGCCGGGCGCTCGTGAATGAGTTCAATCCAGCGTTTCACATTGGGATATTCAGTGATGTCGACTTCACGGCGTTCAAAACCTTGGGCCCAGGGATGGGTCGCAATATCAGCAATTGTGTAGTCATTGCCAGCGAGATACTCCACATCTCCAAGCCGTTTATCTAACACGCCGTACAGCCGCTTACATTCGTTGGTATAACGGTCAATCGCATAGGGTATTTTATCAACCGCATAGTGAGAAAAATGGTTGGATTGGCCAAACATCGGGCCCACGCCACCCATTTGGAACATCAGCCACTCCAGCGTGGCGTATTTAGCGCGCGGCTCGGTTGGTAAAAACTGGCCGGTTTTTTCAGCGAGATAGATCAGAATAGCACCGGATTCAAATAGCGAGATTGGTTTGCCATCCGGTCCATCGCTATCGAGAATGGCGGGGATACGATTATTTGGTGAAAGCGCTAAAAAATCAGGCTCAAACTGCTCACCTTTACCAATATTGACCGCGTGAGCCTTATAATCGAGGCCGGTTTCTTCCAGCATAATATGGATTTTCCGGCCGTTCGGCGTTGGCCACGAGTAAACATCAATCATATTTTATCCTTTTATTACAATTATTTAAAACCGCGGGCTGGCTTTTTCAATTTCAGCCCGCAGTTCATCATAAGCGTTAACGGCTGGGAACTGTGGAAACTCTTCAATAACATGAGCCGGTGCTTTAAAGAGGATACCTTGATCCGCTTCATTGAGCATTGAGGTATCGTTGTAAGAATCACCGGCCGCAAAGACCGTAAAGTTCAAATCATGCAGTGACTTAACTGCTTCGCATTTATGATCTTTCATCCGCAGATGATAATTTACGATCTTGCCGTCTGAGTTCGTTTCCAATCGATGACAAAACAGCGTTGGCCAATCGAGCTTGCGCATAAACGGTTCGCCAAATTCATAAAAAGTGTCGGATAAAATAATGACTTGGAAATGCTCCCGCAGCCAAGTCATAAACTCGAGCGCGCCGTCGAGCGGATCAAGTCCAGCAATCACTTCCTGGATGATTGGTAGACCAAGCCCGTTTTCAGCCATGATGCGCAGGCGTTGCTGCATTAGCTCATCATAATCAGGAATATCACGGGTCGTATCGCGCAAAGTTTCAATGCCCGTTTTTTCCGCCACACCAATCCAGATTTCCGGGATCAGGACACCCTCAAGGTCAAGACAAACAACTTCCACAAAGAGACTCCGTCAAAATTCATAAACTCAATTGTTGCGGGATATAACACATAGAACGGATCGGAAAAACATATTCTCCAGTAATGCTATAGACGCGATATCATGGCGTCAAAGACATCATGAAACATTTTTTCGGTGAGACGTCCGGTATTCGTATTGTAACGCGAACAATGATAGCTATTGGCCAGCACTACCTCATCCAGTTCATGAAATACGTTATGGCCGAATTTGTAGAGCGCTTTTCGTTTCTCCAGCACCGTTAAAATAGCACCGTGGGCCAAACCGCCGAGAGCCAGCACAATCTTCAAATTCGGCATGGTTTGGATTTCGCTGATCAGGAAAGGAGCGCAATTTTTCACTTCCGCGCCGATTGGCTTATTCTCTGGCGGCAGACAGCGGACGGCATTGGTGATCCGGCAATTGTTGAGCCTCAGCCCATCATCGGGCTCAGCTTTGTATTCGCCTTGCGCTAAGCTATATTTTAGCAAAGTGTCATAGAGCAGATCTCCCGCATAATCGCCTGTAAACGGACGGCCAGTGCGGTTGGCTCCTTTAAGACCCGGCGCCAGTCCAACAATCAGAATTTCACCATTGAGATCACCAAAGGAATCAACCGGAGCATTATGCCAGGTCGGGTATTTTTCTCTGTTATCAAGCAGAAAGGTGCGAAGGCGAGGGCACTCGCCACAATCACGATCAGGACGAGCCGGCAGGTTTGTAGTCATACCTAATTATAGACTTAAATTGAGCTAAGCATTGCCGATATATTCGTCATCATCGTGCAGGGGCATCAGATCGTCATCGTCTTCATCATCGAAATCATCAACGTGCTGCGGTTGAGGATGATCGGACGGGCCGCCTTTGCGGGCAATTTCGTCCTGTAAATCTTGTAATTCAATGAAGTAATCCGACTGACGGCGCAGCTCATCGGCGACCATCGGCGGTTTGGACTTCACGGTGCTGATAACTGTGACACGCTTACCTTGACGTTGCGCTGCTTCAACCATGCGGCGGAAATCACCATCACCGGAAAACAAGACAATATGATCCAAGTGTTCAAGCATCTCCATCACGTCGATAGCGAGCTCTATATCCATATTGCCTTTAATTTTACGGCGCCCGGTAGGATCGGTGAATTCCTTGGTCGGTTTGGTCACCATAGTATAGCCGTTGTAATCGAGCCAATCGACAAGCGGGCGGATCGGCGAGAATTCCTGATCTTCAACCAAAGCTGTATAATAGAAGGCGCGGACTAAAATTGCCTGCTCTTCGAATATTTCAAGCATGCGTTTGTAATCGATATCAAAACCTAGAGCGCGGGCGGCGGCATATAAATTTGAGCCATCAATAAATAAAGCTATTCTTTCATTTGAATGAAAATTCATAATAAAATTCCTTGGTCCTGGAATGAATTTTAATTTTTAATATAATTCGAAATTAAGTATATATTTCTAGTAGCAAATATTCGATTTTATAGGTAACTATATTATATAATAATAAGCGCAATAAGTATTGTGAAATACCCTAGCAAACCAATTTGATCATGTATAAATAAATTCATTGTTCAAAAAATGTGGAAATAGTTGATTTCATGATATTTATTGGCATTGGCTCCAATCTTTCAACAGAAACCTATGGTCCGCCAATTGCGATTTGTGAAGCGGCTATTGAATTAATCAGCAAAAACCATGTTAGTATTGTTCACCGATCAAGTTGGTATGAAACAGCGCCCCTGCCGGCATCTGAACAACCAAATTATACAAACGGGGTTATTGCCGTAAAAACAAACCTAGACAGTTTGCAACTTCTCAATAAATTATTATCGGTAGAAAGAGAGATGGGGCGGCAAAGATCGGAACCCAACGCCGCGCGCATTATTGATCTTGATCTATTGAGTTATAATGCGGAGATCATTGAAAGCAAAATTTTGACCTTACCCCATCCCCGGATGATGGAACGGGCTTTTGTCGTCCAACCCATTGCAGAAATTGCGCCGGCCTGGCGGCACCCCTTAACTGGCATAACTATAACTGAGATTTTAGCCGGGCTTACAGATCAAGATATTAAGCTAATTCCTGCTTGATTTTAGTCGTTAATTGCTTGCGTTTTCTTAATTCCAGCTTATATATGCCGGACTTCATATCAAATTTACGCATTTCTGCAGACCGGTGCTCAAATTTATTGACGCCGCCGGAGCGTTAAGGAGAACCATAATGGCTCGTGTTACCGTCGAAGATTGCATTGAAAAAATCGACAATCGTTTTGAACTCGTCATGTTGGCCGCGCAGCGCGCCCGCACCTTAGCTTCCGGTGCCGAACTGACGGTTGAGCGCGACAATGATAAAAATCCGGTAATTGCCTTGCGCGAAATCGCTGAAGAAACTCTTGATCTTGCTGAGATTGAAGAAAGCTTGGTCAAAGGCCTGCAAAAATATGTTGAGCCGGATGAGCCCGACGAGGAAGAAATGGATCTATTGTCGGCAGGTGATGAATTTTCCGAGAATTACACCCCTAATGTTGCCGCTACCGGCGATGCGCCGGCTGAAAAAGCGCCCAGCTTTGATGATAATATCAGCGAAGAAGAACTCGGCGAAGGTTCCTAAATTTCTTGAAAATTTAGAGCGATTATTTTCTTAAAATTTCTTCGACCGCGTCCCGCAGATCGTTCAATATTATCGGCTTTGATAAATAAAGACTAAAACCACAATCCAGTCCTTTTTGAACATGTTCCGGCAACGCATCTGCTGAAAGAGCAATTGCCGGGATATTCTCAGTACCATGGTTTTCGCTGAGTTTATCGAGCAATTCTACGCCGGACATAACTGGAAGATTTATATCCAGGATAACAAGGTCCGGAACGGTTTCCAGGGCAATCTGTAAACCGTTTATTGCATTGTCAGAAGTTATTAAATTCACAAAACTTGTATCTTCAAATATTTCCTGCATCAGCTCTAAACTGCTTTGATCATCATCTATATATAAAACCTGCTTAGTTCTATCGTTACCCATATCTATGGAATATTGTTCTGCAATGGGCGCTGTACTATCAATTTCATCATCAATGTTAGCGCCTTCGGAAATTTTGAGATCAATCCAAAAAGTACTTCCAACTCCTACTTTGCTGGAAACACCAATATTCCCCCCCATCAATTCAATCAGCCGTTTGGCAATGGAGAGTCCGATGCCAGAACCTGGAATCTGCGGCGAGGATGTCCAAGGGCGATTGAACGGTTTGAAAATGGAATCCAATCGGTCAGAATCTATACCTAATCCTGTATCTTCAATGTAAAGGCGCAGCGATTTACTATTTTGAAATTGGGTTGTTACGAGTATTTTCCCGTCATTTCGATTATATTTAATCGCATTCGATAAAAGATTGAGAAACACTTGTTTTAGTCGGCCTTCATCAGATTGCACCAAGATCAATTGTTCAGCCATCAGGTCAACGCTCAAAGTAATATTTTTTTCTTTGGCTTGCGTTTCAACTGTGTCAATCGCATCGTTTAACACGTCTGCTAAATTGGTTGGTTTTAATTCGATCGATATATTCCCCGCCTCAATACGGCTAAGATCCAGCAAGTCATCGACGAGATATAAGAGATGTTGGCCGCTTTTTAAGATATTTTGAATACGACGATGGTTTGTTTCATCAATTTGATTTTTTTTGTCATTGTTGATTACCTGGGCAAATCCCAAGATCGAATTTAAAGGCGTCCGAAATTCGTGACTCATGTGAGTTAGAAAGTTTGATTTTGCCTGATTTGCCTGACGGAGTTGATCTTCCCGATGCTGTTCTTCGGTTATGTCCAATACCGCCCCAATACGTTTTATCAAGGTTTTTCGATTATCAACAATGCACATAACTCGAATATGGATCGTTTTTTCTTTTCCGTCCGGTCTAACTATCCTAAAGGCCATATTGTAATCTTCGCCCTCAACAACTGAATTATTGACAGCCGCCTTAACGCGTTCAAGATCGCCAGGATGAACAAGCGCAAAAAAATCTTCCATTCTTCGATCTAAACCAGTTTCTACCCCCAGTATTCGACAGAGAATATCTGACCAGAAATTTATCCCGGTATTTAGATCATGTTCAAAATAACCCAAATTTATGAGTTCTTGAGAATTTGAAAGCTGGCCCTCCCTCAGTCGAAGCTGTTCCTCAGCATTTCTTCGCTGCGTTATGTCTTGTACCTGGGAGACAAAATATTGAATATTGCCTTCTTTATCGCGCATGCCGGATCGCGTAAGTGATCCCCACACCATCTGTCCGTCTTTGCGAATATATCGTTTTTGGATGGCCTCATGTTTAATGCGATCAGATAAAAATTTTTCCCGCGCTTCGAGAGTAGTCTGCATATCATCAGGGTGCGTAACATCGTGGACAGCCAGACCTAAAAGTTCCTCCTTGGTATAACCGAGCATTTCACAAAGAGCTGCATTAACGCGACGAAAACGACCATTCAATTCTGTGATAGCCATTCCAACACCGGCATCCTCAAATATGCTTCGAAAGTGTTCCTCGCTTTCTGTGAGCGCTTCCTCACTTTGTTTTATTTCTGTTATATCCGTGTGAAAGGCGATGACGCTGCCATTTGCCAATTTATTGCGGCTAATTCGTATCCATTTATCGCGATATTGGACCATGGAGTCCAATTCGTCTTTGCGCAGGCGCAAGGCGAGATCGTCATCGTCCCAATCCGCCAATTTACCTTCTCTAACTCTAATCATTCCGCTTGATTTTAGCTGTTGAAGCAATTCTTCGATCCTTAAACCTGGAATTATTTTTACTGCGACATGCCGATGCAGGTCACGAAATTTTTTATTGCACATCACCAAGCGGCCATCTGCATCCCAAAGGACGACTCCCTCAGGTGCAAATTCCATGGCTTCAAATAAAAGTTGAGTATTGTCGTCGACCAAAATAAAAGCCTTATTTCGAAATAATTATTTGCATGGCTTTCAATCTAGCCAAATCTCGCCGTTTTTGGAATAGTCATGCATCGAAAGCATACTGACGGCGATACTATGGCTAATTGTGCATTTTACAGAACCGCGGCCCAATATTTCTAAACACGTGTTTCAGAAATGGACCTGTAGCACTGTAGTGGTCGTTTTGGGTCAGAAGCAGACAGAATTGCGTTATTTGGATAATGTCCGCTATCAGGGGCAAAGCAGACGCTCCTTTGGCAGGTTTCCTCATCGTTCTTGTTGCTCATTTGCTGAAAGGCCCGTACAACGGGGCTTAGAGGTGTTTATCGTGCTAAATACAATTTCGCCTATACTTAGCTGTAAGTTTTTGAAAATCGGACGCAATGCATGATTCGTCAATTTGAACTTGTCGAAACAGTTAAATCCTATGATCCATCAGCGGATGAGGATGCGCTCAATCGCGCTTATGTTTTTTCGATGCGCGCACATGGCAATCAGAAACGTGCCTCAGGCGATCCGTATTTCTCCCATCCCTTGGAAGTCGCTGGTATTCTAACCGGCTATCGGCTCGATTCGAACTCGATTATTACCGCACTTCTGCATGACACGATTGAAGATACCTCGGCGACTTCAAGCGAGATCGAGGATCAATTTGGCGAAGAGGTGGCGCAGCTTGTTGATGGTGTCACGAAACTTACCCAAATCGAATTGCATTCCGATCAATCGGATCAAGCTGAAAATTTTCGCAAACTCGTGCTCGCGATGTCGGAAGACATTCGAGTCCTATTGGTTAAGCTGGCCGACCGGTTGCACAATATGCGAACCCTGCATTTCATTGAAAGCCGGGACAAACGCCGGCGGATCGCCCTCGAAACGATGGAGATATATGCGCCGCTTGCCGAGCGCATAGGCATGCAGGAGCTTAAAAACGAGCTCGAAGATTTATCCTTTGCCGAGCTTAATCCGGAGGCCCGGGAGTCAATTAATTCCCGGCTTGAATTTCTCCGTTCCGAAGGTAAAGACAACGTTGATACGATTGTCAGCGAACTTAAGGAAACGCTGGCTCACCAGACAATTAACGCCGAGGTATATGGTCGGGAAAAATCGCCTTATTCGATCTGGCGCAAGACCCAAAAGAAAAATATCTCTTTCGAGCAGGTTTCCGACATCATCGCTTTCCGCATCGTGGTTGATACGGTCGATGATTGCTATCGCGCGCTTGGCGTTATTCACGGTGCCTACATGATGGTTCCTGGCCGCTTTAAGGATTACATCTCGACCCCCAAGCCCAATGGTTATCAGTCGCTTCATACCGGCATCATTGGTCCGGAGCGCCAACGCATTGAAATTCAAATCCGGGCACGGCGGATGCATGAAGTAGCGGAGCTGGGTGTCGCCGCCCATTGGCAATATAAACAGGATACCGATCCTAGAATGGGGCGCCAATACCGCTGGATGCAGGAATTGTTGGATATCCTTGAACATGCCGCCAATCCGGATGATTTCCTTGAGCACACCAAACTGGAAATGTTTCCTGATCAAGTATTCAGTTTTACGCCAAAAGGCGAGGTGATCGCCTTACCCGCTGGGGCGACGGCGATTGATTTTGCCTATGCCGTCCACTCGGAAGTTGGCGATACCTGTGTTGGCACTAAGATTAATGGCCGACCGATGCCGCTCAGGACGGAATTGGAAAACGGAGATCAGGTCGAGATCATCACCTCGCCCGCGCAGACACCTTCGCCAACCTGGGAGAACTTTGCCACCACCGGAAAGGCGCGAGCGCGGATTCGCCGCTTTATCCGGCTGCGTCAGCGTGAAGAATATATCAATCTTGGAAAGTCTATTTTGGAGCGCGCCTTTCAGAAAGAAGGGTATGAATTTGCCGAAAAGGCTTTTGATGAAGTTTTAACAATCTTCGGCGCCGATTCAGTTGAAGATTTGTATGCCGAAGTTGGCGCCGGTCACGCAACTGGGCGGGAAGTCATCGAAGCTGTCTTTCCCGGTACCAAGGATAGCAATCGCAGCAAGGTCTCTCAACTGTTTCGCCGGCGCGGCAAGAAAAAGAAAGCTGATGAAAAAAACAGTGTGCCGATTAAAGGCTTAATCCCCGGCATGGCGCTGCATTTTGCCGGCTGCTGCCATGCGCTGCCGGGTGACCGGATTGTTGGCATAGTCACCAAAGGCCGGGGGATCACGATCCACACTATCGACTGTGAAACCCTGGAAGAATTTGCCGATACGCCAGAGCGTTGGGTTGATGTCGCTTGGGAAGAAGATGCCAATAGCGAACGCCGCGCCGGGCGCATTGAAATTGTCGTTACCAATGAGCCCGGCAGCTTGGGTGAATTATCGATGGTAATCGCCAAGAATAATGGCAACATTAATAATTTAAAAATCACCAATCGTAGTCAGGACTTTTTCGATATGTCGGTAGATATTGAAGTCCACGACATAAAACATTTGCGGAATATAATCGCGGCCTTGCGTGCTTCACCGGTGATAAATTCGGTTGAACGGGCGCGCGGTTAAACTAAATATAACTAAGTTATTGTAATTGTATTGAGAATTTAAAGGTAACTAAGAACCCGATGTTTCGCCGTAGAGATAAAGCATCCTTTTTTAGCCGCTGCTGCAATTTATTGTGGCCCAGCATGGGATGGTCGCGCACCGGTAACTATTGGGCCCATCGGGTCAGCCGTCTACCGGGCTCGGTTTATTCTATTGCTGCGGGATTTGCTTGTGGTGCAGCCATATCCTTTACGCCATTCGTCGGCTTCCACATTCTGTTAGGTGTGCTGTCGGCATGGCTCATGCGGGCCAATATTATTGCTGCAGTTATTGGCACCGCAGTTGGTAATCCCTGGACCTTCCCATTTATTTGGGTCTGGATTTACAATCTTGGTGTCTGGTTGGGATTTGGCTCCGGCAGTAAGCATGAAGGCGATCTCGATTTCGCCGCGCTGTTTGGCAATGCCAGGCAAGCCGCACTAAAATTTGATCTGACTTTTTTAGCCGATACCGTCTGGCCGGTCTTTGGCCCAATGTTGTTAGGCGGTATACCAACAGCGATTATTACTTGGTTCTTGTTCTATTACGCAATTAAACACATTATTGAGACCTATCGCCATTCACGTGTCGAACGTGCGATGCATAAGCAACCTGAATCAAAATTAGAAGTAAAAACACCGATTGAGTACAATGATGATTAGCCCCATGGATTTTACTGATTACCTGCGCCTCGGCGTTAATATCGATCATGTAGCGACCATTCGGAATGCTAGGGGTGGAGAGCATCCCGATCCGCTTCGCGCCGCCCACATGGCGAGCAAAGCCGGTGCTGATGGCATTACCGCGCATCTCCGCGAAGATCGCCGCCATATGACGGATCAGGATATCGAACGTTTGCGCAGCGAGATAGATCTTCCGCTCAATTTAGAGATGGCGGCGACTGAAGAAATGCTGGAAATCGCGCTTAAGCACCTTCCGCACGCAGCTTGTATTGTGCCCGAAAAGCGCGAGGAA
>JABIIH010000179.1 GCA_018649245.1 Rhodospirillaceae bacterium
CCGCCGCCTGCACCTGGAATATCAAAACCGCCGTCGATATCTTCGGTAACCGCATCGATATAGGCAGGCTCACCCTGCGCTTTGAGGAAATTAACAATCTGCTCAACTTCAGTGTCGCTGACGAAGGGACCGTGAATACGGCTGATCTGACCACCGCCCGCCATATAGAGCATATCGCCTTGACCCAATAGTTGCTCGGCACCCTGTTCACCTAGAATAGTGCGGCTGTCGATTTTTGAAGTGACCTGGAAGCTGATCCGGGTCGGGAAGTTTGCTTTAATGGTGCCGGTGATGACATCGACCGAAGGACGCTGGGTCGCCATGATTAAATGAATACCGGCGGCGCGTGCCATTTGCGCCAAGCGCTGGATGGCGGCTTCAATATCTTTACCGGCGACCATCATCAGATCAGCCATCTCATCGACCACAACAACGATCAGCGGTAACGGATCGGTGCTGAGCGGTTGGTCTTCATATACAGGTTTACCTGCTTCATCAAAGCCGGTTTGGACACGGCGGGTAATTTCTTCGCCTTTTTTGCGTGCTTCGGAGAGCCGCGTGTTATAGCCGGTGATATTGCGCACCCCCATTTGCGACATCAGACGGTAGCGGTCTTCCATCTCGCGCACTGCCCATTTTAGAGCGACAATCGCTTTTGACGGATCGGTGACAACCGGCGCCAATAGATTGGGGATACCGTCATAGACCGAGAGCTCAAGCATTTTCGGATCAACCATTATGAACTTACATTCATCCGGATTGAGCCGGTACAACAGCGAGCAGATCATGGTATTGATAGCAACCGACTTACCCGAGCCGGTGGTGCCGGCAATCAGCAGATGCGGCATGCGCGCCAGATCGACAACGTTTGGCGTGCCGCCAATATCTTTACCCAAGACCAAAGGCAGGCTGCCGGTGTTTTTTTCGTAAGCCGCCGAAGCCAGAAGTTCCCGGAAAAACACCATATCCCGCTTGGCGTTTGGCAGCTCAATGCCGATGACGCTGCGGCCAGGCACGACGGCAATGCGGACCGATAAGGCGCTCATTGAGCGGGCAATATCATCCGACAGACCAACCACCCGGGAGGTTTTGGTGCCGGGTGCGGGCTCCAGTTCATAGAGCGTGACCACGGGACCCGGGCGGACTTTAACAATTTCACCTTTGACGCCGAAATCCTGTAGCACTGATTCCAAGACCTCAGCATTTTGCGCCAGCGCATCTTTATCGGCTTTTTCGATTTTGGTTGCTGCCGGCGGGGCTTCCAGAATATCTAACGGCGGTAATTGATAGGTATTGGAAACCGCTAATCGCAGATTACCCTGGCTGGCATCTTTGGCGCGTCTACCAGCCGGCGCTTTTTTAGCTTTTTCGGTGACCACCGCGGTAGATTTTTTTCGCGCCTTGGAAATCAGACCGCTGGAGCGTGCCAAGGGTGCTTCAACCTCTTCTGGCGTGGTTTCGCTGGCGGCATCAATTGGTGCTTCTTCTTTTTCAACTTCAATGCCGAAAGTCGGCTCAATCCGTTCTTTGAGCGCCTGGGCTTGGCGGCCCAAGAAACCGACGCCATGCCAAAGTGAGATAACGGATTGCGCGGCGCCCCGGCCCATGGCGATCCATTCGGATCGATCCAGGCCACCGGCATAAATCAATATCACCAGACCGGTAAGGCCGCTTAACACTGCAACGGCAAGATCGCTATAGGCAAATTTAAGTGGCGCGATCAGGGCGGTCGCTTGAGTGAGCAGGGCATAGCCGGCGACGCCGCCAATGCCGGTGCGGAACGGCCAGGCTTCAGGCGCTGAAACCAATGACAAGGCGAGCGTGGCCAGAACCACACCGGCGATCATGGCCAGCAGCCGCAACCAGACAAACCTGACCCCTTTTTTACTGCAGAGACGCCAGCCCCAGGCGGCAAATACCAAGCTCGGCAAATAGGCGGCGGCGCCGAAAATTTGTAACATTATGTCGGCGGTATAAGCACCTACGAGACCTATGACGTTTTTAGCCGGACCATCGGCAGCACTATTAAATGAGGGATCGGCATGATGGTACGTTAACAGGGCGACACTCAGCGCCAGCGCTAAGATAATCAGACCGGCGCCTATGAACTCGACAATGCGCCGCCTGGCGATCTCAATAAAGCTTCGCGGAAAAAGCGCTGTAAGCCAGGTTGGAATTGCGGGTGCGCGCGGGGTATTTAGAGCTGAGCGTGCCATTGGCCAACTCTAGGTCGAGTTCCTTTACACTTCGTTAACAATAGATGAAATAACCGGGCCAAACCCTTGAAAATAAGCTCTTTTTGCCCTTTCGGCCAAAGCTTTTAAGAGCTTACTTCAAGGCTGGCCTATAAGCCGCACCGATTACCGCCAAAAGGGCTTGCTGGCCTCATACATGGCGGTTGCTCTAGTGATGCCAATATCTTCAAGCAAACGGTTGTCAAGTTCAGCCAGCACCTTGCGTTGCTTGGTTTTTTCCATAAAGAGAAACGCCTTACGACCCATGACAAGCAGAGTGACCGCCAGCCAGTTAGTTGTCGCTTTGAGCGTCTGCTGCCACAGCGACAAAACATGCTGCCCGGTAGAGTCCGGCAGTGATATTGTATCGGTACAATATGATATTTTTTGTGACATTAACATAATTTGTCTCCTAAATATGATGACAATGTATATATTATGCTTGCATTGTCACCGTCAATAGTTATATTGTCACCATGACAATTTGGCTCCCAGATATAACAGATCGCCGTGGTCCTAAATATTTAGCGATCTCGGACGCCCTGGCCGATGATATCCGCGAGGGCAACATTCAAAGCGGCGACCGCCTGCCCACGCATCGCGACCTCGCCTACCATCTCGGCGTTACTGTCGGCACGGTCAGCCGGGCCTACGCCGAAGCTGAGCGACGTGGCTTGACCTACGGCGAAGTTGGCCGCGGTACCTTTGCTAAAGCAAACGACGAGTGGCGCGGTATCTATGCAAACAACGATACCGCGTTCTTCAAAAAAGAACCGAGCGAAAGCAATACGGTTGATTTTGGCTTGAACATGCCGGCAGCCGGCGAACGGGCCGCTGTATTATCAGAAACACTTACCGAGCTGGCGCGTTCGCCTTACCTCGATGATTTTTTGTCCTACCAAACCGAAGGCGGCATGGCACCGCACCGAGCCGCCATTGCCAAATGGCTGGCGCAATATCATCTTGCTGATAATCCGGCTCAGATTGTCATCAGTAATGGCGCCCAACATGCGCTGACGATTGTGTTGATGGCGATGACCAATCCGGGTGATTTGGTGGCGACGGAAGCTTATACCTATCCCGCCATTCACGGCCTTACCCAGCAATTGGGTTTGAAAATTACCGGTCTGGAAATGGATGATCTCGGCATTGTACCAGCAGCCTTTGAACGGCTCTGTCAAACCCGCCCGCCAAAAATTCTATATTGTCTGCCGACCCTGCAAAATCCGACCACGGCGGTTATGCCGGATGAACGCCGCCAGGAGATTGCCGCCATTGCCCTGCATTACAATGTGCTGATAATGGATGATGATGTTTACGGCTATCTCGTGCCTGATGCACCGCAACCGATCTCGGTTTATGCGCCAAAAAATTCCTTTTTTATCTCAAGTGCCTCGAAATTTTTGGCCCCAGGACTTCGCGTTGGTTTCATTCACTGCCCGCTGCAATATGTCGACCAAATACGCACCTGCTTGCAGCTCACCTCCTGGATGGCGCCGCCTTTAATGTGTGAGGTCGAACGGCGTTGGCTCGAAGATGGCACCGCCGACAGGTTTATCGACTGGCATCGCCAGGAAGCCAAAGCGCGCCAGAAAATTGCCAAAAAAGCCCTGGCTGGCGCCGATTTTAAAACCCATCCATCAAGTTATCATTTGTGGCTCAAGATGCCGGAGCATTGGCGAGCAGAAAATTTTGTTGCCCGGGTTGCTGAGGAAGGTGTCACGGTTTTGCCGTCGTCTTCGTTTGCCATTGGTAATACCGGGACAGAAGAAGCCGTCCGGGTTTGCCTGGGCTCACCGAGCTCAAAAGAAAAGGTTGAAGCCGGGCTCACTATTTTGGCCCGAGCTTTAGAGGAAACGCAAAAAACGCCTGGCGTTTTTATCTAAGCGTTTCGACCACCCGGCTCAAAGCTTCCGAGATAAATTCAGGCTCCTGAACCAGGGCGATGCGAATATAGGGTGCACCTGGATTGAGGCCTGAGGCGTCTGGTCTGGCGAGATAGCCGCCGGGTATCACCTTAACACCGGCCTCTTGCCAAAGTTTACGGGCGGCGGCTTCACCATCACCAACATCAAGCCAGAGATAAAATCCGCCCGCCGGACGGTAATGGTCAAATTGATCCCCCAGAATTTGATCGGCCCGGTCAAACTTTTGCCGGTAGAGTTTGCGATTTTCCTCAACATGATCATCGTCGCGCCAGAGCGCCGCCGAAGCGGCCAGGATCGGAATCGGCAATGTTGCACCGCCGTAATTTCTGAGTGTTTTAAATTTCTTAATTAAATCCGGATCACCAGCCACAAAGCCCGAGCGAAGACCCGGCGCATTGGAACGCTTTGATAAAGAGTGAAAAACCAAAACATTTTCCATATTATTTTTTTGCTCGCCAGCCAGTTCCTGGCAGGCTTCGAGACCACCCGGCGGTGGCGTCTGATCATAAATCTCGGCGTAACATTCATCGATGGCCAGGACAAAATCATATTTGCGGGCAAGCGCGACGGCCTTTTTTAAATAATCGAGATCAGCTACAGCGCCTTGCGGATTGGAGGGCGTACAAAGAAAGGCCAGTGCCGTGCGCGCTAACGTCGCCTCATCAAGCGCTGCGAAATCCGGTAAAAAATTATTTTCTGGCGTAGCCGACATATAAACCGGCTCCGCCCGGCTCATCATCGCCGCGCCAATATAGACCTGGTAAAACGGGTTGGGGATCAGCACCACCGGCTCGCCACCGTTCTTTTGCGGCGGGATGGCGATATCGCCCGCCATATACAGCGCTTCTCTGGTGCCGGAAACAGCACAAATATTTTCGCTCGCCTCGATCATACCGTCGGCTAAATTGTAGCGGGTGTTTAACCAGTCACGGATGGCATCCAATAGATCCGGCGTGCCGGCGATCGGCGGATATTTTGCCCATTGATCAGCGTGTTTATTAATCGTTTCTATCAGCAATGTCGGTGAGGGGTGTTGCGGCTCACCCAATGACATGATCAGCGGTTCTTTATCGGCGGGTGCGTCGACGCCATTTAACAGGGCGCGCAGGCGATCAAAGGGATAATCCGTTAATTTATCAAGATTAGTATTGTACATCGTTAAGCCAAACTCTTAAAAAATAAGCCCCGCCTAAAGCGGGGCTTTAAAGTTCAGATAGTTTTAGCTCTCTCTGCCTGCTCTCACAAGTCAGAGAAAAGATATATCATTTTAAAGCGCTTCGTCGCCGCGCTCGCCGGTTCTAATCCGGATTGCATCGGTCAGTTCGTAGACGAAGATTTTACCATCACCGATATTTTCAGAGCCGGCTTCGTTACGTATGGTTTCGATCACCCCATCGGCCATATCATCAGAGACGGCAATCTCGATTTTGGTTTTGGGTACAAAGCTGATGGCGTATTCGGCCCCGCGATAAATCTCGGTATGACCTTTTTGACGGCCAAAGCCCGATACTTCACTGGTGGTCAGGCCCTGGACACCGACTTCCATCAGCGCTTCTCGTACCGCATCTAATTTAGACGGCTTGATAATTGCTACTATATATTTCATGAGCGTCGCTCCTTTTTATTGATCTTACAGGTCATAACTACGTTCGCCATGCGACGTAATATCCAGCCCCTCGGTTTCATCATCGGCGCTAACGCGCAAGCCCATAACAGCCTGGGTTATTTTAAGAAGAATGAAGCTAGCAACACCAGCCCAAACTACGGTGACGATGACAGCAATCAATTGGCCGAGGAAAGCTGTCCCCATGGTGACGCCTTCTGGCAGGCCGTTGCCGCCCAGACTTGCGTCGGCGAAAAATGCGGTCAGCAAGATACCCAACAAGCCGCCAACACCGTGAACGGCGAAGACATCGAGAGAATCATCAATGTTCCATTTCGATTTCACGACATTGATCATATAGAAGCAGATGGCACCGGAGGCGACACCATAAACCAGAGCGCCGACTGGGCCGACAAAACCGGAACCAGGCGTGATCGTGGCCAAACCCGCAATGGCGCCAGTGGCAATACCAACCAGGCTGGGTTTACCGAATTTGATATATTCGATCAAAATCCAGGTGAGGCAGGCAGCAGAAGCTGAAATGTGCGTCACCGTCATGGCCATGCCGGCGCTGCCGTCGGCAGCCAGGGCAGAGCCGGCGTTAAAGCCGTACCAGCCAACCCACAGCATCGCTGCGCCGATCATCACCAGGCCGGGATTATGCGGCGGGCGCAATTCATTAGGAAAGCCGCGGCGGGCTCCAAGGACCTTGGCGATAATGAGAGCAGCAACCGCGGCATTGGCGTGGACCACCAAACCGCCGGCGAAATCCATCGTCGCATAGCCTTTAAGGGCTTCACTGGCCCAACCAAGATCAGACAGCAGGCCGCCACCCCACACCCAATGGGTCGAAGGGGCGTAGACAAAGATCAGCCACAAGGTACTGAACAAGACAACGGCGCCGAATTTAATGCGCTCGACATAGGCACCAACGATCAGACCCGGGGTAATAATGGCAAAGGTCATTTGGAACATGAAGAAGACGTCTTCTGGAATAGTACCGGAAAGGGTATCTGTCCCCACGCCAGCCAGGAAAGCTTTTGAGAGGCCACCCCACCACATGTTACCACCACCAAAGGCGATGCTATAGCCGGCGACCAGCCAGACAATCGAAGCGACACAGCAAATTGCAAAACATTGCATCAGCACGGAAAGCACATTTTTTGACCGCACCAAGCCGCCATAAAATAAGGCCAGACCCGGCATGGTCATGAACAGCACCAAAGCCGTTGCGGTTATAATCCAAGCCGTATCACCGCCATTGAGTTTTTCGGCAGCGAACGCTTCGCTTGGTATTAAAGATATTAAACTGAAAAGAAAAATCGTCACTGAACTGATCGCAAGTCTGCGCATCGAATTGTCCTCCTATTGCACATCCACCGCGCGGCATTCGAATTCGAATTAAGCGAATTCCCTCAAATTTATGTGCGCCACGCCAGATATAAGTTTCAAGAACCGTGCCGGTTTAGCTAAATTACGAATTAACCTTTTATTTTCAATGGGATGGATAGATTTTCGTGGTCTAAGATGGCTGGAAGCCGAGCTGTTTTCTGATTATTTTTTCAGCAATAACTCTACATTGACTAATTATTAGTCAAAAAAAAGAGGACCGTCTCACGGCGTGGCATGCGTGAGACGGTCCGGATCAGCGACGGAACAAAGGAGGACAACCCCGTTCCGTCGCAAATATTGGCGCGAATTTTTTACCCAAAACTTAAAACCTTAAGAGCCCACCCCCGGAAAATTGCAGGGATGGGCAGCTTAAGTTTGGAGAGTGTCCGGTTAGTGGATCATTTCGCCATGTTGGCTGAGATCCAGGCCTTCGGCTTCAGCGTCACTGTCGACACGGAGACCGATTGTTTTATCCACCACGAAGAGGATGATCGCCGAGCCGACCGCACTCCAGATGATAGTTGCGGCGATGCCGTAGAGCTGCGTCCAAACCTGGGCAACGTTGCCTTCAAGCGCGCCGGCAGTGCCGCCAATCGCTTCGACGGCAAAGACACCTGTCAGGATCGCACCGGTGATGCCACCGAGACCATGCACGGCGAAGACATCGAGAGAATCGTCATAACCGAGTTTGTGTTTGAGCGAAGTTGCACCCCAGAAGCAAACCAGGCCAGCAAGAATGCCGATGGCCAAGGCGCCCTTGGGACCAACAAATCCCGAGGCTGGCGTAATTGCCACTAAACCAGCAACCGCACCGGAAACGATACCAAGTACAGTTGGTTTCTTTTGGCTGACCCACTCAGCAAACATCCAGGCGAGACCAGCGGCGGCGGCGGCAATTTGCGTTACCGTCATGGCCATGGCTGCACCACCATTGGCGCCTAAAGCTGAGCCACCGTTGAAACCGAACCAGCCGACCCACAACATCGCGCCACCGATAACAGTGAGAACGAGATTGTGAGGTGCCAGATTTTCAACGCCGTAGCCTTTGCGTTTACCTAGCATGATACAGGCGACCAGAGCAGCGATACCTGAGTTAATATGAACAACTGTGCCACCGGCAAAATCAAGCACGCCGGCATCACCGAGGAAACCTCCGCCCCAGACCCAGAAGGTCACTGGCGAATAAACCACGATTGACCAAAGTCCAACAAACCACAGCAGCGCTGAAAACTTCATGCGTTCAGCGACAGCACCAGTGATAAGGGCTGCGGTAATGATCGCAAAGGTCATTTGGAAGACCACAAATAGTGAATCGGGTATGGTGCCATTGATCGCGCCGACCGTCAGATGCTCCAAAAAGGCGAGGTCGAAATTGCCAACGTAAGAATTGCCGCCTTTCGAGAAAGCAAGGCTGTAACCCACCACCATCCAGATCACGGAGATCAGGCAGGTGATGGCAAAGCTTTGCATCAGCGTCGCCAGCACATTTTTCTTCCGGGTCATGCCACCATAAAATAAGGCCAAGCCGGGGATCGTCATCATCAGAACGATTGCTGTAGAGGTTAACAACCAGGCCGTATCGCCGGTATCAAGTTTGGGTTTTTCCTCTGCTGCCAGGGCAGGATCAATCATAAAGACAATGCCTGCCGCAATAATCGCCAGCAGAGATGTCAGTTTAAATATCTTAGTCATGTTGTTACTCCTGAGATCGATTAAAGGGCTTCGTCGCCGGTTTCGCCGGTGCGAATTCGGACGGCCTGACCCAGATCTAAAACAAAAATTTTGCCGTCACCGATGTTGCCGGAACCGGCAGCACTTGAAATGGCTTCTATCACCGCATCGACCTGATCGTCGGATACAGCGACTTCGATTTTTGTTTTCGGCACAAAACTGATGGCATATTCCGCGCCACGATAAATTTCAGTATGTCCTTTCTGACGGCCAAAGCCTGATACTTCGCTTGACGTCAAACCCTGAATGCCAACATCCACTAAGGCGGCTCTGACATCATCCAGTTTGGCTGGTTTTACAATCGCTGTGATGAGTTTCATCTCGCGACTCCTTTCTAATAAGTGTTCACTCAATTGCCCTGGCAATTACCACGACATCTGTCCCCAATAATTTAAATGCGGACCAAGCCTGTCTTTGGCTCGATGGCATTTACATTCCAAGAACCGTGCCAGACTCGGAAAATTGTTTAGTTATAAGGAGTTAAGAGATATTTGGAGAGGTGTAGGGATTATTATTTGCCTATTTATTAACCAATTCTAAATTATTATTATTAATTGATTATTATTTAGGCATAAATAGAGTCTGGACAATTGCTTTGTGGGAGCGCAGTTGTTGAGGATGGTTAAAAAAGTCAAAAACCTGGGAGAAAATAGACTTTCTGCGGACATTTTAATTGTCGGCGGCGGCATGGCTGGATGCAGTTTGGCCTGCGCGCTGGCCGGCGCTGGATTTGCCGTGATTGTGCTGGATCGCGTTGACCAATCTCAGCAAACGGCTGATGAGTTTGACGGTCGCGCCTCAGCGATCGCCGAAGCGCCAAAGAAAATGCTCGAGCAGATCCGCATGTGGCGAAATCTAGGCCAAAATTTTGCCCCGATATTGGACATCCGGGTTGCTGATGGCAGCTCCCCGTTGTTTCTCCATTACGATCATGAAGATGTCGGTGAGGACGCCTTCGGCTATATGGTTGAGAACCGTCATTTTCGCCAGGCGGTCTTTGCCCGGCTGAAAGAATTAAATAACGCGACGTATCTTGCGCCGGCTGAGCTGAAAGATATTACCTATAAACCGGAAGGGGTGCAGGCTGAGCTATCCGATGGCCGCCGTATAAAGGCGGGCTTATTGGTCGGCGCTGATGGCCGGCAATCGCAAATCCGCCAAGAGGCCGGTATCAAATTGACGAGCTGGTCCTATCATCAGACCGGGATCGTGCTGACGGTTGATCACGAAATCCCCCATCATAATGTCGCCCATGAGCATTTCCTAGCGGCCGGACCGTTTGCGATTTTGCCGTTGCCTGGTGAGGGAGGACAAAACAATCGCTCCTCCATCGTCTGGACCGAGAAGGATGAGCTGGTTGAAGATATTATGGCGCTGCCGGAAAAAGAGTTTGCGCGGGAATTTAACCAGCGTTTCGGTGATTTTTTAGGCGAGGTGAAATTTATCGGGCCGCGTTGGACCTATCCGCTAACCCTGCAATATGCCGAAACCAGCATCGCCGAGCGTATGGTCTTAGTCGGCGATGCCTCGCATGGCATGCACCCAATTGCCGGGCAGGGGCTCAATATGGGCTTGCGGGATGTGGCGGCCTTGGCGGAAGTGCTGACCGATGCCAGGCGGCTCGGTCTCGACATTGGGACTGCCAGTGTGCTTGATCAGTACGAACAGTGGCGGCGCTTTGATAACACGCTTATGCTGGCAATGACCGACGGGCTCAACCGGCTGTTTTCCAACGACATCGCGCCGCTCAAACTGGCCCGGGATATCGGCCTCGCTGCCGTCAACAAAGCCGGTCCGCTCAAGAAAGTTTTCATGCGCCACGCCATGGGCTCGACCGGTAATCTGCCGCGCCTACTCAAAGGTGAGGCGTTATAAGTTTCATGCAAATATCTGTTGACCCAGCGGCCATCGCTGAAATTATCCAAGAGGTTGCTGAAGCCGAAATTCTGCCGCGTTACCAATCGCTGACCGATGATGAAATCATGCAAAAAAAAGGCGGCGAAGTGGTGACTATTGCCGACGAAGAAAGTGAACGGGCACTGGCTAAAAAATTGACTGCCCTGTTGCCCGGCTCAGTTGTCTTGGGTGAAGAGGGCTTTGCCAAGGACCCGACCCTAATGGCGGCGCTTAACGGCGACGCGCCGGTCTGGATTATTGATCCGATCGACGGCACCAAGAATTTTGCCGCCGGGAAATGGCCGTTTGTGGTGATTGTAGCGTTGAGTCTCAAGGGTGAAACCGTAATGGGTTGGATTTACGATCCGGTTGAAAAGCGTTTGGGTATGGCCGAGCAAGGCAGCGGCGCGGCTTTCAATGGCGCACCGGCCAAAATCGCCGCCCCTAAAGAGTTTGAAGATATGAGCGGATTTTGTGCCCAAACCCTGATTTCCGGTGAACTTCAGCCGCTCCTTTTTGATATTCGAAATGCCTGCCGGACAATGAGTCACCCTCATTGCTTTGGCCATGAATATTTGGAGCTGATCCAAGGGCACGCAGATTTTTCTGTCATCGGCCGTTTGTTTCCTTGGGATCATGCTGCCGGGGTGCTGATGTTTAGCGAAGCCGGTGGTATTGCCGACATGATTACCGGTGAAGGCTACCGACCGGAGATACTAAAAGGTCTTATGATTCTTGCCACCAACCACGAAAGCTGGCAGCAGCTTAAACGCTTTTTCCCCTAATCCAATTCTCTGGCTTCATCGGCCAGCATGATCGGAATACCATCGCGAATTGGATAAGCGAGCTTGGCCTGGTCGCTAATGAGCTCCTGCTTTTCGGTATCGTAGCGGAGCGGTCCTTTGGTCACCGGGCAGACCAGAATTTCAAGCAGCTTGGGATCAACGGTTTGCGTATTCATTGTTCTCTCATTCTTTTATAATTGGCTTATATGTTTGGCCTTAATGGTTGCCTTAATGTTTTGTTGGGGCGTCGCCACCACTGGCGAGCTCCATTTCCATCAAGGAAGTCATCACATCGACCATGTCGACGATATCGCGCGCCTCTAGAATAGCCTGCTTTTCCCGGTAATCAAATGGGTTCATCATGCCAAGGGTTGCGATCAAAAACCGATCATCGGCCTTTGCCAAGCCCTCCCAATCAATTTTAATGCCTTTGAGCTCGAGATAATCTTTCAAAATAGCCTGCAAGCTATCCCGATTGATCGCCGGATTATCAAAATTCAGATCGTCTTTAAAGCTGGCATATTCTGGCTCAACAATCCGGTAATCATGAGGACTATCGAGCTCGTTGATAATCTTAAACCGGCAGACACCCTGCAAAGTCATCAAGATCCGTCCATCCTCGCTTTCAGCAAAAGCGACAATACGGCCGGCACAGCCGATATGAAACAGCTCGGTCGCGACCGGTACCGGGTCCGGCAGCATTTCAAGTGGTTGCACCATGCCGATCAGACGGTCTTCCTTGAGACTGTTCAGCACCATGTTGAGATAACGCGGCTCAAAAATATTAAGCGGCATGCGGCCATGGGGCAGCAGCATCGCGCCGGGTAGGGGAAAGATTGGCAGAATTTGTGGCAGGTCTTCGACAGGTAATCCGAAGGGGTCACCCTGAGCTTGCGCCATTACGAGAACAACACCGCCGACATTTTGCGGCGGCCTTCAACCGTGATCGGATCGGCATGACCCAGCGCTTCAAAGATTTTCAGCAATTGAGCTTTCGCCGCATCTTCGTTCCAGCTCTGGTTGCGTTTAAGAATTTCCACCAGTTCTTCAATTGCGGTTTCAGCTTGGCCGCCGCCATAAAGTGCCAAGGCATAGTCATAGCGCGCCTGGTGATCATCAGGATTGGCCTCGACGGCGGCTTTAAGCTCATCCGCTTCGCCGCTATCTGCTGTTTGCTCTTCCAGTTCCAGAGCGGTCTGCACGGCCGAGATCGGTTGAGTTGTCAGCAGCTCTTCGGTGAGGCCGGCCAGATAATTCCGCGCCTGATCCATCTCACCCTCTGCCATCAGGCATTTCAAGATACCCGCATGGGCATCGGCATTAAGTGAATCTTGCGCCAATATCTGATTAAAAATTGCGCTGGCGGTGGTTGGATCACCGGCTGCCATCAAGCCATTGGCTTGCTCCATGGCCTGATCGATGGGTGAGCCGGCGCCGCCGGTCAGCTTTTCGATAAATTGGCGGAGCTGACTTTCCGGTATAACGCCGTTAAAGGCATCTGCCGGACGGCCATCTTTGAAGGCATAGACCATGGGGATCGACTGCACGCGCAATTGCTGCGCCAAAGCCTGATTGTCATCAATATTGACCTTAACCAGTTTGACCTGGCCGCCATATTCCGTGACCAGTTTTTCGAGTATTGGCGTGAGTTGTTTGCAGGGCTCGCACCAGGGCGCCCAGAAATCGACAATCACCGGCACCTGAGCCGAGGCATTGATGACATCTTCGGCAAAGCGCTCGGTATCAGATTCGATGATTAAGCCGCCATCGCCAGCGGCCCCACCGGCAGGCCCACTCACGGGCTGAGTTATTTCTGCTTCGGTGCCATCACCATCAAGTATTGCTGTCATGTTTTTGCTTTCGTCAAATTCTTTGAAGTTGGTCTATTTAACTGCATAATTGGCAGAAGATTGCTCATATGCAAGCGGGGATCGGGCTAAATCGCCACAATCCGCGCCTGATGCCCGCAATCTTCCAAAAATCTCAGTAGATCAGCCGATTTTATTGTCGTTGTCGCCGCGTTATGCAAGGGGTGATAGTTGAGGGTCTCTTGGGCCAGCATTTCTTCATCCAGCACAAACTGAACGATGTGCGAGGTTTCATTAATAGCGGCAAAAGGCGTCACCGAGCCTGGCTCAATGCCCAGATACTCGACCATTAAGTCAGCTTTGCCGAAGGACAGCCGCGCAGCGCCAAGCGTTTTCTGCAAAACGTTCATATCGATCCGCTTTTCTTCCAGGGTAACGAACAGCCAGAACGCACCCTTTTTGTCTTTGAGGAACAGGTTTTTACAATGTCCGCCGGGCATATCGGCCAGAATTCCATGCGCATCGCGGGCAGCCTGGCTTTCCCCGACGGTAAAGAGGGGCGGATGCCGATAGGTGGTGTGCTCGATCCCAAGGGCATCGAGACGGGCCAGTAAATCCTCTTCGGTGGCGGCTGAATTTTGATCAATATCTGTCATGGTGGGCGGCACCATAACCAGCCGCCCGCCCGATCTCAAGAAAAGAAAAAAGACCAATATCTATCGACAGTTGGCTCTTGCAATGTGCGGCTTGATGACTATGATGCGCCCTCTTCCCGGCAGGTTGTAGACCGACGTTCAGGCCGGGCCAGGACGCGGGCGTAGCTCAGGGGTAGAGCGCAACCTTGCCAAGGTTGAAGTCGTGAGTTCGAATCTCATCGCCCGCTCCAATTTTTTCAATGAAATCAGCATAGTAGTATAACTAATATCTGACGGTTGATAATTATTAATATGTGGGGAAGCTGGGGGGAAGCAGTTTGATAATATAACTGCGTTGTAGGACACTATTTTATTGTCGAGATAAACCCTAAAAAATATCATCTAAACAACGGTTTTTCCAAACGATAAGCGCGTCATTGTTAAAACTATAATCTGATCAAAGTACCTTTGAAAGGTGTTTTCATCCCGCTGGTGATTATAGGCCTATAACCTCAATATGTGTTGCCCAAGGAGAGTTTTGCATTTCGCGGAGGCGGCTTAATATAAGGGACTTATGACTCTCAGACGGGATAACGAAGAAAACC
>JABIIH010000016.1 GCA_018649245.1 Rhodospirillaceae bacterium
CCGTCCGGCACTTCGCCTTTGGTGGCATAGAGCGATTTTTGCTCGAAGAAAATCACCGGGTCCGGATCACGGATGGCAGCGGCCAGCAAGCCTTTGACATCGGCTGGCGTCGAGGGCGCAACGACTTTAATGCCGGGGATCATCATCGCCCAGTTTTCAACGGCTTGGGAATGCTGGGCGCCAAAACGCGCACCGCCGCCATTGGCAGTCCGGATCACCAGCGGCACATCGACCTGCCCGCCCGTCATATAGCGGGATTTAGCGATCTGATTTGTGACGATATCCCAGCACACCGCCAGAAAGTCCGAGAACATAATTTCGGCGATTGGTCTGAGGCCAGTCATTGCCGCGCCCATGGCCGCGCCCAAAATAGCCTGCTCAGAGATCGGTGTATCGCGGACGCGAAGATCACCAAACTCATCCCAGAGCCCAACCGTAGCTTTAAAGACGCCTCCGGCTTTACCAATGTCCTCGCCGAGAAAAACAACTTTTTCGTCCCGGCGCATTTCCTGAGCAATGCCTTCGATGACGGCTTCCCGATACGTTAGTTCCGCCATGATGCACCTCCATCAGCCCAAACATCTTCATATGCAGATTCCAAGGGCGGCGGCGGCGAAGCCTTGGCTTCCTCGGTCGCCTCATCAACAGCTTTTAAGACCGCTTCTTCGATGTCACTGACGACATCTTCCTTGACGCCAAAATCAAGCAAACGCTGACGGTACATTGGGATCGGATCTTTCTTCATCCATTCTTCTAACTCGCCATCTGGCCGGTAGGTCGCCGGATCAGCCCGGGAATGCCCTGAGTGACGATAGGTCTTGGCTTCGATCAGAGACGGTCCACCACCGGAGCGCGCTTTTTCAAAAGCGGTCGTCGCCACCCGGAAGACGGCGTCAGCATCATTGCCATCAACGATGATTGAAGGCAGACCATAGGCACAGGCCCGATCCGCTGCCGGATGCTCAACCGCCGTCACTTCACTGATCGGCGTATATTCCATATAGAGATTATTTTCGCAGACATAAACAACCGGCAGGTTCCAGATCACGGCAAAATTTAATGCTTCGTGGAAGGCACCGATATTGGTGGTGCCGTCGCCAAAGAAACAAGCCGCAATCTGACCAGTATTATTGTATTGCGCCTGCCAGGCGGCCCCGGCGGCAATTGGTAGATGCGCACCGATAATGGCGTAAGAGCCCATGGCGCCTTTTTCAACATCGGTCAAATGCATCGAGCCGCCCTTGCCTTTCAGCATGCCGCATTCCTTACCCATTAACTCACCGATCATGCCAGTCATCGAGGTGCCGCGTACCAGCGTATGAGCGTGGCCGCGATAGGTGCAGAAGGTATAATCATCGGGACGCATGGCCGCGCCAAAGCCCGCCGAGATCGCTTCCTGACCAATCGCCAGATGACTTGTGCCTTTAATCAGGTTTTGAAAAAACAGATCGTGGAGGCGTTGTTCAACATGACGCACTTCCAGTTGCAAGCGCCACATGGTTAGGCGATTTTCTTCACCAATATCATCATTGAGCCGCGCCTTCTTATCTGGTGCCTTTTTCTTGGCGGATGCTTTTTTTGCCACGAGATTGCCTCCCTAAAGTAATTCAGCCAATCGCCTCTTGCCGTAAGACGATTTTTATGCAATCGTTTGCATAGAATTCGAGGATAATTCCACAGACACGGAAATTTGTCAACAAATGGAGTGAAGAGACAGTTAAGCCGGACCTCTTAAATGTTAGGTTTTCACTAGACGAAAGCACTAAATTTAGGGTTTTATTTTAGTGTTTTTGGGTGTTTTCTGTTGAGATATCCTAAGTAGAAAGACAAAAAGCGCATTAGGGAGAGTTAAATGTTTTATACGCGACCACATTCCACCGCCACCTGGGGCACCATGGCCAAAGACTGGGAAGCTGGTGTTGATTACCGTAAATTGGTGGCCGAGCGCACTGAACGCGCCAGACAAGCCATCACCGATGCCGGCCTGGCCGCGGTCATCTGCTTTAATTTTGACAATGTGCGCTACATTACCGCCACCCATATCGGTGAGTGGGCTCGCGATAAATTTGACCGCTATTGTTTGCTGGGACAGGAAGGCAGCCCCTTTTTGTGGGACCCGGCATCCCCAGCCAAACGCAAAAGCTCGCCCTGGCTCGGCAATAATGTCGCTGCGCCGGTTTCCACCATGCAAGGCGCCCTGCCCCCAATCCTCGGTATTGAAGATGTCTTCGCCAAACAGATCAAAGAAAAATTGACCGATATGGGCATCGAAAAAGAGCCGATTGGTATCGATGTCATGGAATTGCCGATGATGCGGGCACTTGAGCGCGAAGGTATTGAATTGGTCGATGGCCAGCAAGCCTTGATGGATGCCCGCGAGATTAAGACCGATGAAGAAATTGAAATTCTCAAACAGGCTGCCGCCATGGTCGATGGTGTCTATCTCGATATCGCCAAGGCGATCCGCCCCGGTGCGCGGGAAAGCGATCTCGTCGCCATTGCCAATGACCAGCTTTACGCGATGGGTTCGGAACGCGTCGAATGTGTAAATTCGGTGGCTGGCCCGCGTGGCGCGCCGCATTCGCACACTTTCTCGGATCGGATGATCCAGCCGGGTGACATGATCTTCCTGGATATCATGCACAGCCTTAATGGCTACCACACCTGCTATTACCGCACCTTCATTTGCGGTATTCCGAACGAAGCTCAAAAAGAGGCTTACGAACAATGTTCGCAATGGGTCAACGCTGCCTTGGAAGCGATTAAACCAGGTGCCCTGCTTGATGATGTTGCCCGTGCCTGGCCAAAAGCCGAAGAATTTGGTTATGCCAATGAAGATGAAGCCTTCCTGCTGCAATTCGGCCATGGTATTGGCCTGAGCCTTTGGGAACGCCCGATCATCTCACGCCGTTACATGGAACAAGGCACCAAGCTTAAAAAAGGCATGGTCTTTGCGGTCGAGTGCTGGAAAGGTGCCGCCGATGGTTCCGGTGCAGCCAGGATTGAGGAAGAAGTTGTCGTCACCGAAGATGGTTGCGATATCATCACCAACTTCCCGAGCGATCACTTGATTTCTTGTGGCCTGCCGGGCTGTGAGATTTACTGATCGCTAAACGCTAGGATGCAAAGTGGATAAAATCTGGGTCACTCTGATCACGGGGTTTTTAGGCAGTGGCAAGACAACACTGTTGAACACTCTGCTTGAGCATCCCGACATGTCACAGGCCGCGGTGATCGTCAACGAATTTGGCGAGATCGGCCTAGATTACGATCTGGTTGAGCGCTCCGACGAAAACGTCATCCAGCTCGCCAATGGCTGTCTCTGTTGTTCAGTCAAAGGTGATCTGATCGATACTTTCCGCGATCTATATATTCAAAGGAATGCCGGCACCGTTCCGTTCTTTGACCGGGTGATCATCGAGACCACCGGCATTGCCGACCCCGCGCCAGTACTCCAGATCATTCTGACCAATCCGATGGTGTTCAATCATTTTGCCTTGGATGGCGTGGTGACAACGGTTGATACCGTCAATGGGGTTTCCTCGCTGGATCGCTTCCCGGAATGCGTCAAACAGGCTGCCATCGCCGACCGCTTGATCATAACCAAAGTCGACCTAGCCGAAAACGACCAGCAAATCAAAACGCTGGAAGACCGCCTGAGGATTTTAAATCCGGCAGCCCCAATTATCGCCACAACCACCGAAGACGCCGATCCGTCTGATTTGTTCGGCACGGGATTGTTTGACCCGACCTCCAAGAAAGTCGATTTCGAGAATTGGCTGCAGGCGGAGGCTTACGAAGGTCAGGCGAGTTCCGAACTTGCGGGCTCCACGCTCGCCGAACCCGACGAAGCCGCCCTCGCTTATTACAAAGAACACGGACACACCCACGAAGATGATCATACTCACCACAATCATGATCCCAACATTAATTCCTTTGTCATCGTGCGTGAAGACCCAATGGCGCTTAATACGCTGAGCATGTTCCTGGAGGGCCTAACCAATGAGGCCGGGCCGGATTTGCTGCGCGTCAAAGGCATCGTCCATGTGATTGAGCGCCCGGACCAGCCGGCCGTTATCCAAGGGGCCCAGCAGATATTTCATTCACTTGACTGGCTCGATAACTGGCCGAGCGATGACCGCCGCACGCGGATTGTCTTTATCACACGTAATATTGATCAAGCTTATATTGAAGATACACTTGATCTCATAGAACGAGTGGCGCAAAGAACTGCAGCGGCTGCCGGTAATGTTGCATAGAAAATATCAGGGAGAAAAAAATGTTATTTACAATTTTTTGTATCGATAAACCGGGCGTGACCGAAAAGCGCGCTGAAGCCATGCCGGGGCATGTTGAATATCTCAATCAAAGCGCCATCAAAAATGTCATGTCTGGCCCCTTGATGGATGATGCGATGGAAAATGTCGTCGGCAGCCTCTATGTCGTCGATGCACCGGACCGGGCTGCCATCGAAGCCTTTCAAAAAGACGACCCCCTCGTCCAAGCGGACATCTGGGAGAGCGTCGAAGTACGCGCCTTTAACAAACGCGTCGACAATCGGGATTAATCAACCTACAGAGTTACTCAGGAGGAAAGAATATGGATTTAGGACTAAAAGGAAAAAACGCGGCGATCACCGGCTCTAGCCAGGGTATTGGCCACGCTATCGCCAGCTCGCTCGCCGATGAAGGCTGTAATGTGGCGCTCTCTGCCCGCAACCAGGACCGGCTCGATCAGGCCGTCGCCGAGATGGAAGCCAAGGGCGTTAAAGCCGTCGGCATTATCTGTGATCTTTCGACCGAAGCAGGCTGCGGCGAGTTTATCGAAAAAGCTGCCGACGCTCTCGGTGGCCTCGACATATTAGTCAATAATGTCGGCGGTATGATCCCGGGCTCCATCGACAGTATGACCGATGAACTATGGGATACCGTGCTCAATACCAATCTTATGTCGTTTGTGCATACAACCAAGCACGCCATCCCGCACATCAAGAAATCCTCCGCCGGCAGAATTCTCAATGTCTCTGGCGTCACCGGTAAACAATTGTTGCCGGGAGCTTTGACCACAACGATACCAAATACCGCGATCCACGGCTTTGCTAAAATTATGGCTGCCGAACTCGGACCGGACAACATCACCGTCAATACGATCTGCCCGGGCTTTACCAATACAGAAAGCTGGGGACCACGCTCGGAAGGTATGGCCAAAATGAAAGGCATCACGCCGGATCAAGTGCGGGATGGTATTTCCGGCCAAACCCTGCTGGGCCGCTGGGCGGAACCACAGGAGATTGGCGACGCCGCCGCCTGGATTGTCTCAGAGAAAAACAGCTACCAGACCGGTACCGTGGTCGAAGTCTGCGGCGGCTTCGCGAAGTATATTTAAGCCGTAAGGCGAATTAAATAAAAGGGGACATGTACTCGTTACGTGTCCCCTTTTTTATTGCAGAATCTTTTTTTTTGGACTCTGCCGAACTAATTGCATAGGAATTAATTCAATTATAATAGATTGCAATAATCAAAAATAGGGAGCGAAATCATGGGACAACTATATCAAAGTATTCTTGAAACCATTGGCAATACGCCAGCGGTGCGGATTAATAATCTGGCGCCTGATGGTATAAATTTGTTTGTCAAAATCGAAGCCTTTAATCCACTCGGATCGGTGAAGGATCGGCTGGCGCTGGGCGTTATTGAAGATGCTGAAAAATCCGGCGCCCTTAAACCAGGTCAAACCGTGATCGAAGCAACCAGCGGCAATACCGGTATCGGGCTCGCCATGGTCTGCGCTCAAAAGGGCTATCCGCTCGTGCTCACCATGGCCGAAAGCTTTAGCGTTGAGCGCCGGAAATTGATGCGTTTCCTGGGCGCCAAGGTGGTGCTTACGCCAGCCGCGGAAAAAGGCACCGGCATGGTCAACAAAGCCATCGAACTCGCCGAGGCCAATGATTGGTTTCAGACCAAACAGTTTGAAAACGAAGCCAATCCTGCCATCCACGAAGCCACGACGGCTCAGGAAATTCTTGCTGACTTTGATGGCGAGGCTTTGGATTATTGGGTCACCGGCTTTGGCACCGGCG
This sequence comes from Rhodospirillaceae bacterium, assembly GCA_018649245.1. Classification (GTDB taxonomy): domain Bacteria; phylum Pseudomonadota; class Alphaproteobacteria; order Rhodospirillales; family UBA2165; genus TMED23. The sequence goes on from JABIIH010000016.1 coordinate 6,080, forward strand.
GCACGGTCAAAGGCGTTGCTGGTGTCCTTGCGAAAAAACGCCCGGATACAAAAATAGTGGTTTGCGAGCCGGCTGATGCGGCCATGCTGACCAGCGGCGAGGGTCAGGAACGCAATGCCGACGGCACCCCTGCTGCCGGCCACCCGGCTTTTAATCCTCATCCCATCCAGGGTTGGACCCCTGACTTTATCCCCAAAATTATGGGTGATGCCGTTGATATGAATGTGATTGAGAAAGTGCTGACGATTACCGGGCCGGAAGCCATGAAGTGCAGCCAGGACTTAGCCGCCAAAGAAGGGATCTTTGTCGGCACGTCTTCGGGTGCGACCTTTGCCGGGGCGCTCAAAGTCTGCGAAGAAGCGCCTGCAGGTTCAACCGTGCTTTGCATGCTGCCCGATACCGGCGAGCGTTATCTCAGCACGCCGTTGTTTGGCGATATCGAAGCCGATATGACGGCTGAGGAAAAAGAAATCTCGAATTCGACGCCGAATTTTCAAATGGGTTAGGCCAAGCACCTTAAAAACCCGGCTAGGGCGCTCTAAGCCGTTTCAAGGCCGAAATAGGCTTCCTGGATTTCCTTATTTTCGATCAGTTCTTGGGCGCTGCCGGTGAGGGTTACACGGCCCCGCTCCAGAATGTAAGCACGGTCAGCTATCCCCAAACTGCGATGCACGTTCTGTTCGATCAGCAGAACGGTCGTGCCGTGTTCGACAATTATTGGAATGATTTCGTATATATCGTCGATGATCTTAGGTGCGAGACCGAGCGAAATCTCATCAAAGATAATAAGTTCCGGCAAGGCCATCAGCGCCCGGCCGATCGCCAGCATCTGCTGCTCGCCGCCCGACAAAGTGCCGCCCAGTTGATCTGCGCGTTCTTCGAGCCTGGGGAACAACTCGTAAATCCATTTTAATGTCTCGAAGCGTTTTTCCCGCGCATGCGTTGGATAAGCACCGATCTCAAGATTTTCCAGCACGGTCATGTGATTGAAAATCTTCCGGCCTTCCAGGCATTGCGATATGCCAAGATCGACAATGTCATAGGCTTGGTATTTGGCGAGATCCTCGCCCTGCCACGTTACACCGCCGGCGGTCAGCGGTATCTGATTGGTAACAGCCCGGGTGAGCGTTGACTTGCCGGCACCGTTGATACCAATGAGAGCGACAATCTCGCCTTTCCTAATCTCCAGCGAAACATCAAACAAAGCCTGAAATTCGCCATAACCGGCACTGATGTTGGAGACTGCCAATATTGTGTCCCTTTCCTCGACCGGTATTTGAACGGTACTGACGACTTTCTTTTCATCCAATTCTTCACCGAGATATATATCGATGACTTCTTCATTCTCAGCAATCTTTGGTGGTGTATCGATGGCGACCTCGGTACCGAAATTCATCACCAAGATACGATCCGAATGGTTGAACAGCGTCCGGATAACATGTTCGATGATGATCATGCTTTGACCGTGCGATTTTAGATCATCGATATTCTGTTCAAGTTCTTCGACTTCACTTTCGACCAGCCCGCCGGCAATTTCGTCAAGCAAAAGCAGCCGGGGATTGGTCGAGAGTGCCCGCGCCATCTCCAGGCGCTTGAGATCGAGCAAACCCAACTGGCCAGCCATCAGCTCCGCTTTATCCGCCAGACGTACGGTTTCTAATATTTCCAATGCCCGTTCGTGGGCCGGCTCCATGGCGGATTTATGCTGTCCATATAGCAAACCGACTACAACATTCTCGACCACGGTCATGTGACGGAAAGGTTGCGGTATCTGATAAGTTCGGCCGATCCCCATCGAGCAAATCTGATTGGCTTGCAAGCCATCGATTTTCTGCCCGGCGAAATTAATAGCGCCATCGCTCAACGGCATCGCTCCCATGATCAAATTAAATAAGGTGGATTTGCCGGCGCCGTTGGGTCCCATAATACCCAACACTTCACCTTCACCAACATCAAAAGTGAGGTCATTGACGGCGACGAGAGCGCCAAAACTCTTCGTCACCTGACCAACTTGCAACAGCGGAGATTGAGCACCGGTCATGCACGTGTCCCCCCGAATAATGGTATGCGCCGTAGCATTTTGAGGACAAACCCCCACAAGCCATACGGCATAAAGCGGATCACCAGGATGAGGATCACCCCTTCAATAATCAGATGAATGCCGGAAAAATCAGCCATCGCTTCGGTTAGTAGTGTGACAAATATCGCGCCGACAATGGGACCAAAAATTGTCCCCATGCCGCCAATGATAACGATATTGACGACACCGATGGTCCAGGCCGCACCGAAAATCGAATAAGGCTCAATCGCGCCCAACCGACCGGCGTGTACCGCGCCAACCAAACCAGCGATAAACGCGCTGATCATCAAGGCAGTGAGTTTGGTGCGAAAAATATCAACACCTAGATTTTGCGCCCCATCTTCATTGTCGCGAATGGCGCGCAGACCGACACCGAGCTTACTACGCAATATATACATCAATAGTGCTGTCGAGCCGACCGCCAGTCCCAACATGATATAAAAATAGCCGGTCAATCTGAACCCAATGCCGATCGGAAACTGCATGCCTTGCGCACCGCCGATATATTCCCAATTGATCATCCAAATTCGGAGCGCTTCGGCGAGCACCAGCGTACCGATGGCGAAATAAATCCCTTTAAAGCGAAAGGTCGGAAAGGAGATTAAGAAAGCAAAGGCCGTGCTGGCCAGGCCGCCAATAATAAAGCCGGCAATGACGGGCAATTCGAAGGTAATAATGCTGATCGCCGCGGCATAAGCGCCGATGCCGAAAAACGCCGCATGGCCGAGGGAGATCAGCCCGGTATAGCCGCCAACCAAGTTCCAGCTTTGAGCAAAGGCGACGTTCAAAACCAAAAAATAGGCAATAAACAGCAAATAGCGGTCACCCATCGACGGCACGAAAGCCAAGACAACAGTCACCAGGATCAAGATAGCCCAAGGAGAATATTTTTTATCCATCATCCGGTTACTCCGAACCCTTGAGACCGAACAGCCCATTTGGCCGGAACATCAGCACCAGCAGAAAAATAACGAAGCCAACCATGTCCCGATAGCCGGTACCGACAAAGGCCGCGCCGATACCCTCCGACAGGCCGAGCAACAAGCCACCGGCCAAAGTGCCAAAAATATTTCCCATACCGCCCAAGACAACGACGACAAAGCCTTTCAACAGCCACGGAAAACCGGTGGTTGGCGTAAAAGAAAATGTCATGCCGATCAAGGTGCCGCCGAGCGCTGCTGTGGCTGCGCCGATTGCTGCCGTGATGGCGTAAATGCGATTAACGTTAATCCCCATCACCATGGCAGTTGCGGCATCTTGCGTTGCGGCTCGGATGGCCCGGCCGGTGTAGGTGCGGGTGATAAAGAGATGAACGCCTAGGGTAACGATGATGCCAACAAAAAACGAAATGACGTAAAGCATCGGTACATCTATCCCCAATAAAGTGACGTTCATTTCGGAGAAATTGTTGTTGAGGGATTTGGTATTGCCCCCCCAAATCTCGACGAACAGGTTTTGCGCGATGATCGAAAGTCCGAAAGCGGTGAGCAATGAAGGCTCAAGCCCGGCGCTCATCAACGGATTGATCAAGACGCGCTGCACAACATAGCCGAACACAAACAAAATCGGGATCAGTATCAGCACGACGATGAACGGATGCAGGCCAAAGGCGGTTGAGAAAACGAATGATAGGAAAGCGGCGAGGACGAGCAGTTCACCATGGGCGACATTAACGAAGCGCATCACGCCGAAGACCATCGATAGGCCAAGCGCCATACAGGCATAAAGCCCACCCAGCATCAGACCATTTAAGGCACCCGCGCTAACTGTGTAAAAACTCATAAATTCCTACCGTGATTCCTGGCCCATAAAATTCGAGCCCGAAGACCGTAATTTTAAAGTACGATCTTCAGGCTCGATTAATTGTTCACGAAGCGATTATGGCAGTGGATAGATCAGCTTTTTGGTTGCCCATTTTTTCGGATGGACAACTTCCAAATCGCCGTTCTGCCATTGCAGCATAAAGGTCGGTAGCGCAGCAGAGCGCTTGCCTTTACCTTCGGTGAATTTCACCGGACCGACGACATAGGTTTTGTCGGTCTTGCCGATAGCGTTATTTATTGCCGCTGGATCAATTGAGCCAGCCCGCTCCATGCCATCGATCAGCACTTGAGCCGCGGCATAGGCGTCCGCGATATGTTGGCTGTAAAGCTCGCCGGTATCTTTCTCGAAGCGGGCACGCAGTTCTTTCGCGCCGGGATAGCCGAGGTCCGGATGCCAATAGCCGGCAACCATGGTGCCTTCTGCGGATTTACCGAGGATTTTAGCCCAGACAACCGGCTCGCCGCCTTTTTCAAAGAAGGCCGCTTTTGGCTTGTAGTTCAACGCCCCCATTTGTTTCCAGAGCGCAATCGCGTCCGGCGTGATCATCTGTGCGATAATGATCTCAGCCTTGGCCTGCTTCGCCCGGCGGATAAGATCACCGAATTCGGAAGTGCCAACGGGAAATTTAGCGTGATAAACGATTTCATAGCCAAGCTTCGGTGCGTTTTTCCCCCACAGCATGCCCATGACAACGCCGTCCTGGCCATTATCAGTAAACAGCGCAACTTTCTTGTTGGATTTTACTGAATTCAAAGTCAGGAATTGTTGCTGGGTCATTTCCAGTTCATCAAAGAACATGTTCCAGGTCCATTTCCAGCCGGCCTTATTAGCGCCGAGGAAAGCCCGGATCGGTGATAAAGCTGCCACCATCGGGATGCGTTCCCGCTCGGCAACCACCGCACCACTGATAACCAATGGCGGTGTCGCAGAACCGAGGAGTGCGTGGGCGCCATCTTTAATAACGAGCCGTTCGATGTTTTTGGTCGCCAGTTCAGGGCGACTTTCATCATCGTAAACCACCAATTTAATAGGGACGCGCTTGCCATATTTCTTCAGCATGACGCCACCCTTGGCATTGGTTTCGGCGACGGCTGTCTTATAACCCCAACCGGCGTAGGAGCCAAAAGCCGCAAGCACGCCATTTTTGGGAACAGATGCACCAATAACAACTTCTTTAGGTGCAGATTGTGCGTGTAGCGCACCAGCAAAAGCTGTGATCATAAAAATTTGTAAAACAATAGTTAGAATTCGTTTCATAATTTCCTCCCGGTTATTAAAAATAAGCCGATATTTTTGGCTAATATATTTATTGTAATCACATTTAGTTGATTAAGCATAGCAAACTCAGTTTATAAATCAATCTATTACACGAAACAATTGTATCGACAGATGGTACGGTTTACCCGGTTAACTGGCATATTTTTTTACTGATTTTGCCATAGCGACGACGTTTTCTACTCTGGCCTCATCCGGAATACCGATGGCGCCATCCAGAATAAAGCCGCCGCCTTTGCCAACGGTTTTGATCAAATTCTCGCAATATTCGTCGACATCATCGGGTGTTCCGGTGTTCAACAGCGACGGTGGCACATTGCCGCGCAGGCAAACCACGTCACCTAAAATTTCCTTGGCTTTGAACAAATCACCCTGCTCAAACCAGTAAATCGCTTTACCCGGAGGAATATCGCCAATGTATTCCATCCGTGATGTGCAATCGCCTTCCCACAGCAAGCACGGCACACAGTCATTTTCAATCAGCTCGTGCACGATCGAGCGCAACTCCGGCCAATAGAATGTCATGAACTGCTCGTGCGACATAAAACCATCCAGCCCCCAATGCAGCGGCATGAAAACAATATTACAGCCATTGTCCTTGGCTTCATTAACGACATTATCAATCAAAAGACGCCGCGCTTTGGCGAGTGCCTCATGCACGGTGTCGGGGCGGCGGAACATATCGAGCATGCCACCCTTGGAGCCGCGCAGGAAATCAAGAATGTGATCGAACGGCGCTTTACAGAACCCGCCAACCGATAAGGGATAGCCTTCATCTGCCATTTCACCGATAAATTTACCACCAGCGCTGAGTATTTCCGCCATTTTCTCGCCGGATTCCATCAACTGCTTCATGCTTTCCTGCAGTTTGGGATCAGCAAAGGCGCTGAGTGAGGCAAAAAACCGCCATTCGGAAAGCGACGGCAACCTTGGCATATTGGCGAAGCCTTCAAATGCCGTGGCAATTTTTGGCAAATAGGATTTCAAGTAGAACCCGGTCGGATCGAACAGGTAGTCATCATATTCATCTGCCGAGACATATTCGTCATCAAGATATTGGAAGGTGACATTGTCACCAACGCCTTTGCCGGGCCAGTACATGGCCTTGTAGCCCAAGGCCTCCATCACTGGACCGAAAGAAAAAATCAGCGGTGAAAAACTGTCGGGATCGAGCAGATGCATCGCCTCGCGGGTGGCGTCGACCATTTTGTCGACATCGTACCAGGCTTCTTTATAAGAAATGCCGGCAAGCGTCGCCGGCCAGAAAGTCGGCCAGAAGGTATAAGGCACGCGATCGGTTTCCCGAAGCGCGATATTATCGGCCATCCGGTTTAATCTTTCGTCATATAACGCCTTGCCATCAGCAGTGTTCATGACTCCCCCTCCTTAAATACTAACTCTTGGCTTTTTTGCCACCTTGACCCTGGTTAATCCAAATGATGTACCCACATTAAAAATTTGGCATTTCAACATCCAATCCGAGGGATTGTCGGCCAAACAGCGTGCCATTAACATCCCAATTTAAGAAAAATTGAGACGCCGCAGTTTGGATGTCTCTGAATTTTCGTTGTAATTCATTTTCTTCCATGCGCACCATCGTGCCACCCGCATAAAACAGCCGGTCGACCGCTCGGAGTGCCAGATTGGGACAATAAGCCATGTCCCGTTTATTACGGGCCTGGATATCCTGCGGCACTTCACCATCGGCGAGATAATCCATTGTCTGGCGCATATTGTGCAGCACCATCAGTTTCGCGGCATCGTATTCGGCCGATGATTCAGCGACGCGCAGTTGCAGGCTTTGAAAATCGGCAACCGCATCGCCGAACCGCGACACCCGTGACCGCATATAGCCGACATATTCCTCGATAAAGCCACCGGCAATGCCGACACAGACTGAAGCCAGGGTATAAGGTCCCATGGAAAATCTAGGCTGTCGGAATACTGGCTCTTTATGAACTCCCCAGCCGGGCGGTTGTTGACCGGCCACGAACGCTCGATGTTCCGGCACAAAGGTATCCCTGATTTCGATATCATTGGTGCAGGTCCCAGCCATCCCCATCGCGTGCCAGGTATCCAGCACAGTAACATCTTCTTTTGGTAAAAGAATAAACGCCATGCCACCATCTTCAACCGGCACAAAGGCGCTCAAGAACCAATCGGCATAGTGACTGCCACTGGAAAACGTGGCGAGGCCGCTGACCCGATAGCCGCCATCGGCTTTGATCAATTTCGCTGTCTTGGCTTTTGACGACGCAATTTTTGCATCAGGAAATTCCTGCCAGACTTCTTCCTGTGCCTCGCGGCTCCACATTGTCAGCATATTGTTGTGTTCGGCGAACACGGCATACAACCAAGCAGTCGACCCGCAACCTTCGGCCAAGATCATGGCGATTTCGCAAAGTACGTCCCAGCCCAGGGCAAATCCACCAAATTGTGTCGGCTTGCAAACGTCCAGCAACCGGCGCACTTGCAAATCATGAATTGTCTCATCCGGCACCGCGCGATTGCGCTCGCTGGCGGCCACGCGCTTTTTAAGGATCGGCACCAGATCCCTGGCATCATCCA
>JABIIH010000256.1 GCA_018649245.1 Rhodospirillaceae bacterium
GTGCATATAAAGTTTCAAGGCGTTCGGCAAAAATCCCATGCGTTCGACATATGGCCCAAGTATTGGCTTTAAGCTTTCGGGATAGTTTTCTTCCTCAACGTAGGGAATAAACGGTTTTTTTTCTTCGGTTATTTTTGGTTGTGGTGCGTCCATCTTACTTCCTCCTTATAAATAATCTTCAAGTTTGACCTTGCCCCAATTTAAGGGCCAGGCACGTTCATGATCGGCTAAATTTCGTGATTTGGCGGTGGCATCGATGCCGATCTTGCCTACCGTCCGCCAAAAGGCATCAATCGGCTCACCGGACGGATCGAAGGGTGAGCCTCGCGTATTATCGACAATAATCATGTCACGAGACGGGTCGCAGCGCGTCGCGATGGCATGATAAACCTCCTGCGCATTTGAAATGTCGGTATCCGGGCTAACCGCGACGACCATTTTGGTATTGAGCCAGGGCGCTCCCATCGCCTGCATCAAGGCATCATTGATGAAACCTTCCCGAGGCGCTTCCAGCTGAATGACACAGGATAAAGCCGCTCCCCAGGTTGGAAACTGGATATCATGAATTTTGACGCCGATCTCGGTGAGCCGGTTATAAAGCACCGCTTCATGGCAGAGCCGCGGCAATGTCTGGTGGTCGGTATCCGGCGTGGTCAAGTGATTGCGATAGATCGGCCGGTCTTTGCGCATGGTGATTGCCTGGATACGCATATCCGGCAAAGTGGCAGTCTTCGGCAGATAATACATTGAGGGCGAGACACCGACGCCAACATCGGTTTGGCTAGTAAGGTCGACAACTGCCTCAACAATAATTTCGGCATGGGCCGGTACTGTGAGTGGAATGGTTTCGCAGGGTACCATTTCAATATCCATATCCATGATGGTGCCGACCATTTCCATTTCACCCCAGAGATCCATGTGAAGTCCGGAAAAATTACCCATAATTTCAAATGCCGGCGGGATACCGAAAACAACGGCAATTGGCATTTCTTTTTCACCACGCGCCAAATATTTTTGAATAATAGCGTGGGTATGAGGTGTGATAAAACTGACCAGCCCTTTATGCGGACCGACCGCCTGGGTGCCGGCGTGCGATGAATTGTAAAATCCGGTTTCCGGGTCCTTAACAATATTCATCGCCGTAACATAGGGTTTGTCTTCCAACTCTGAATGAATAGGGATCGGCAGTTTTAGCCAATCTGCCTCCTTGTCGGTCCAGATCACTTCTTTAACCGGGCCGGTATCAACGTCGACAAAACCACGCGGTGGTTTCCGTAAACGCTGGGCCAAAGTCGGCAAATAATCTTTTTCTTCAACACCCAAAGCCCGGCATTGTGACCAGCGGTGGCGTACCAGCATATCGCAGAGCCGAAAGCCTGGATGCTCGATGATATTTTCAAATAGAATCGGCCCATCGCTTTGGGCGGATAATGCGCCGATATCATCAATGCTGACCGGCTTCTCGATAACCGTCAGAATATCTTTGTTGGTTTCCAGGTAGCCCCTGAGATCGGGATCAAGTTGGTTCTTGGCCATATTATTCTCCCTTATTTAGCTAAGTAACTTAGCTAAATTTCGTATGAAGGTCAATATTTATCGGAATGGTTTGCCTTCCGGTGAACGAAACCTAAAATGCCGGGCTTTAATCACCAATTTATTTAGGGAACAAAATGGCCGCTATTAAATTAAAGGAAACGCCGGAACCACGCACCAGAACAGCCCGTTCTGTCACCGCTCCCGGCACCGTCCGTTGCGATATTCAGCTCGATAATCATTCCATTGTTATTGACGAACCAGAGGAACGCGGCGGCAAAGATGCTGCAGCGGCGCCCCTATTGCATTTTTCCGCTGCCCTCGCCTCCTGCCAAACCGTGCAGGTTATTAAAGTCGCCGAAGCCATGCGGCTTAAATTTGGTGAGATTAAAATCGATGCAACTGTCGATATTGGTGGCGGTGAAGGCCGTGAAAAAGACAGCCAAATCATTCGTTTTATTGGCGCAAAAATGATCATCAGTATTGAGACCAACGAACCCGAGACCAAGCTTGAGCGGCTTAAGCAACTCTCGATCGATCGCTGTCCAATTGGCGCCTTGCTCGATGATGGCGGCGTGGAGCCCGAAGTTGAATGGCACGTATTGCCAATGCCGGCATAAGGATAGCGGATGGCGCGTAACCGTCGACCTCGCCGTAAAGCCAAGCCACAGAACTACACCGCGCCAGAAAAAGTCCGGGAAACGGTTGAGATAACCGAGCTTGGCCGGCGGGGTGATGGCATTGCGGCTTTGGCAAATGGCGAGACCTGCTTTGTACCTCATACTTTGGCCGGCGAAATCGTTGAAGTTGAGCGCAGCGGAAACCGCTCACACATTATCGAGATTAAAAATGCCTCGCCAGACCGCGTCGATCCGATCTGTCCACATTTCGGCACCTGTGGTGGCTGTGCGTTGCAGCATGTCTCCCCTGCCCTCTATCAAAACTGGAAGCGCGGCATTGTCGAAACAGCCCTTTCCCATAAAGGCCTCACACCAGAGATTGATCCGCTGATCGATGGTCACGGCGAAGGCCGCCGCCGGGTTACTTTCCACGCCAAACGCGAAAAAAATGAAGTAAGTGCTGGTTTTA
>JABIIH010000015.1 GCA_018649245.1 Rhodospirillaceae bacterium
ACATGAATAACACTGGCAAGGACCATAGCGAGGCTAGGTTCATCGCTTCAAAGACCACCCCTTCTTCCAGGGAGCCGTCGCCAAAGAATACAACGCTGATATTGCCTTCGCCCGCCTGCTTCAGCGCAAAGCCGGCGCCCGCTGCCAAACCAACGGCCCCGCCAACTAAACCAGAAGTCGATAGGAAACCGGCTTCTCTATCCGTTAGGTGCAAGGTGCCGCCGCGACCTTTGTTATAGCCGTCGACGCGGCCGAGAATTTCCGCAACCATACGACCAGGATTAGCGCCGCGGGCTAGCAAATGTCCATGATTGCGCCAAGTTGTCAGCAAAAGATCTGTTGGAATTAGTGATTCAACAACTGTCGCACCGGTTGCCTCTTCACCAATATAAAGATGGTAGTGGCCAAAATCATGATCCTGGTCGAGATCGATAAGCATTTCTTCAAAACGACGAATCAGCAACATTCGATCAAGAATGGCTAAATTTTGTTCTATGTTAAGGTTATTGGTCATTTGTCCCCTCTTCCGTTAAACGGAACCTCCAAACATTGTAGCCACTTTGGCAACCACTTGATCGACACTCGGTACCATCAAGGATTCCAGAGATGGGCTATAAGGTACCGGAATATCTGGTGCTGCCAGGCGCATCACCGGCGCATCAAGATAATCGAAAACCAACTCGCCGATGGTCGCCGCAATTTCACCGGTGATGCCAAATGATTGATGGCCGCCGTCAAGCACCAATGCTCGGCCAGTTTTATTTACAGACGAAACTATCGTTTTAATATCGAGCGGTGCCAGTGTTCGCAAATCAACAACTTCAGTGCTAATATTCTTCTCTTCGAGAAGTATCTCAGCTGCCGCCAAGGCCGTATGCACCGCGCGGGAAATTGCAAAAATCGTAACCTCTACGCCTTTCCGTTTCACCGCGGCCAATCCCAATGGAATAATTTTCTCACCGGCAGGCACATGTTCTTTCAAATTGTAGGTCATCCGATCTTCCATGAAGACGACCGGGTTATTGTCCCTGACGGCGGCTTTAAATAAACCTTTGGCATCGGCGGCGGAACTTGGCATTACCACTTTCAATCCCGGTATATGGGCGAGCCAGGAATGGAGACTTTGGGAATGTTGTGGGCCAAGACTACCGCCGATACCAATGCCAGTGCGCAGCACCAGCGGCACATTGAAGCCACCGGCTGACATGTAATGAACTTTTGCAGCCTGGTTGACCAATTGATCCATTACTAGAGTGAGAAAATCTCCAAACATCACTTCTATAATTGGGCGGGAACCGGCCATTGCAGCGCCAACAGAAAGACCGAATATCGCAGATTCTGAGATCGGTGTATCAATGACGCGATCCGCGCCAAAGGTTTCAAACAAACCTTCGGTTTGCTTAAAAACCCCACCGGCCGCACCAACATCCTCACCAATCAGGACGACGTTTTCATCAACCTCCATTTCCTCAAACATCGCCTCAAGGACGGCAGCTTTGAGAGTGATGTTTCGATCGGATTGTATAATTGTATTAGAATCAGGGGGCATAAACATGTCTCGCTAAATCATCCGCACCAGGTGCTGGCATTTTTTTAGCCACTTTGGCCGCGGCAACAACTGTCGTATTGATTTCTTCGTCCATTTTTTTCAACTCATTCTTGGAGGCCAATCTCATTTTCACCATCAATTTCGCAAGTTTTTGAATCGGATCACGGGCCTCCCAGAGTTGACGTTCTTTTTCGTCTTTGTATTCTTGCTTATCACCAACAGAATGACCTGAATATCGATAGGTATCGAAGATTAAAAAACTCGGACCCCCTCCATTGCGCGCCCGCTCGACGGCCTTCGATACGGCGTCAAAGACAACCAAAACATCCATGCCATCAAATTTACCTGCTGGGATATCAAAAGCCTCACCCCGCTTGGTATAAGGCCGACCGGCAGTGACATCATCGATTTCCGTAAATTCGCCATAGCCGTTGTTTTCGCAAACAAAGACGACTGGCAAAGACCACAGCGCCGCCATATTCAGAGACTCAAACAGGATGCCCTGGTTAAGCACGCCGTCACCGAAAAAACTGACGGCGACCTGACCAGTACCGCGGAGCTTAGCCGACAGCGCGGCTCCGGTCGCCAACGGCACAGAGCCACCGACAATGCCATTGGTGCCGAGATTCCCGGTTTCTGGATCATGAATATGCATGGACCCGCCCCGGCCTAAACTGTAGCCCGGGCGCCGACCGATAATTTCAGCAAAAAGCCGCGTTATATCGGACCCTTTAGCAATGCAGTGGCCATGACCTCGATGATGACTGGCAATGTAGTCATCCTTATTCAACACCGCGCATGTACCGACACCAACTGCCTCCTGGCCAGAATAAAGATGCACCAAACCGGGCGCCAATCCGGCACTGAACATCTTGCGCACCTCTTCCTCAAAGGTGCGTATGGTGACCATATCCCGATACAGTTCGATCGATTGGGCCTTATTTAATTTAGCGGTCATAGCCCCCATCTCTCAGTCGATAAATCTGCACTAGGCGGCTCTTAATTTTGCTGTTTTGCCCTCATCAATTGTCAAAGTTTCTCGATCAATCTCAACTTTATAGACGTCGCGAGCAGCTTCAATACTGACCAGTTCATTAGTCACATCTTCCAACACCATTTCTGGATCACGCGCGGCAGGATCACCGACACCGCCGCCGCCGGAGGATTGTTTGATAATAATATCGCCTTCTTTGACATCCACCATACGGTGCGGCTTTACTCTGATTCGCTCGTCGCCGCGGTCAATATAGGTCCGGCAGACCGGCGACGGGTTACCGCCTTGCGCGCCAAAACCTTGCACGACGTCACCGTCCGAACTACCGGTTGCCATTTGGCCATCGCTGCCTTCATTAACAGCTTCCCAATGAATGCCAGGACCGCCACGCCACTGGCCTTCGCCGGTGAAATCTTCAACCATTTCATATTTAAGAATGCGCCACGGCAGCCGGGCTTCCATTTCTTCCATGTCGCCGCGGTTGATCGCGCCCA
>JABIIH010000191.1 GCA_018649245.1 Rhodospirillaceae bacterium
CATCCACTATCGGTTTGACGACACTTAAGGCACCTTCACGGATTTGGTAAGCATCGACGCCGGCAATCAAGGCCGGTAACAGCCCGACCACGGAGAGCGCCGAGTATCGCCCGCCAACTCCCGGATCATGATCGACGATTTCCAATTCCCATTTCTCAGCCAATCGGCGCAGGGTGCGATCACCCGGCTCAGTGATGACAACAAAATGGTTTTTAATGGCGGCGTCACCCAATTTGTTGCGGAAAACATCCAGGCAATAAAGAAACTGCGTGAGCGTTTCAGCCGTGCCGCCGGATTTTGAGATCACCATAAAACCGGTGCGTTCCGGTGCGACACTTTGAAACAACCTATCAAAACTGTCCGAATCAATATTAGCCATAAAATGCAGTTGTGGCCGGCTGGTTCCAGAGGGTGGTGCAAGTTCGCAAATTGACTGTCCGCCCAAGCTGGAGCCACCAGTACCCAAGATGACAACATCATCGAAAGCTTCGCAGTAACGCGCGGCAATGGCTTCAATGTTTTCCAGGTCAGTGGTTTTTACCGGTAGCTCTAATAGCGGCAAACTGCCGGTTTTATGCTGTTCACGGATTGCGGTCAGGGATTTTTCGGCAGTGTCCAAAAAACGCTGATAGGTTTCATCCTCAAGGCCGTTAGAACCAATCGAGCTCGCAAAGCAGGCGCTGATATCTTGAGTGTAGTAACTTTCAGACAAAATGTGTAATCCCCAAAGGAACTTCTAGGCACGTAGCGTTATGGAGATCAGAATAGCAAAGTTACGATAATTCAGAAACACCCAAAGACACTTATCACGGAGTTGAGGTAACGCCTTTGGGCTGGCCGACAATCACCATGGTGATTTTAGCTGGATCGAGCAGCTTGGCGGCGACCCGGTTAACGTCATCTAGGCTCACGGCCTCAATGTAGCTGTTGCGTTTTTTAATGTAGCTAAGGCCCAATTTTTCCAGCTGAATGCCGGTCATCATACCAGCGATACGTCGGCTTGATGAAAACCTGAGCGGGTAGGAACCGGTAAGATAAGTCTTGGCGTCTTTCAATTCGGTTTGGGTCAATCCGCTTTTATTCATTTTGGCCCATTCATCGCGCAGCACTTTTACCGTTTCGCCCGTTCTGGCATTGGCTGTGCCCGCGCCGCCGATAATAATCCCGGCATGATCTAGTGGGGCGAGATAGCTATAAGCCGAATAAGCAAGGCCCCGTTTTTCCCGCACTTCTTCATAGAGCCGGGATTCAAAACCGCCCCCGCCGAGAACATAATTCATCACATAGGCTGGAAAAAAATCCGGATGATCACGTTTAACACCGGGTTGGGCAAAAGTTATGATGCTTTGCGGGATGGCTTTATCAACAACGATGGTTTGCTCTTTGTCGTCCGGGGTAATCTCCGGGACTTCCCATGGGCTGGCTTTTTTCGGCAGCGCGCCAAAGGTTTGATCGAGTTGCTGCTTTAAGCCTGCTTCAGTGATATCGCCGACGACGCTGACAACGAGATTATCGCGGGCGAAACGCTGCTCAACAAAAAATCTGAGATCGGCAAGTTTGATAACCTGCACACTTTGCTCGGTGCCGTTACTAGGCCGCCCATACGGATGACCTGGAAACAGCTTGCTAAACAGAGTTCGCCGAGCGATGCGCCGGGGGTTTTCTGATTGGCGGCGGATATTGGCGATGATTTGGCTGCGGATACGCTCAACCGGTTCAGAATCAAAGCGTGGTTTGGTGAGAGCCAGCCGCAGCAGATCAAAAGCAATGGCTTGATTTTTTTTCAGCGTCCGGAGTGAGCCTGAGAAACTATCAAGCCGGGAATCAAAGTTCAGTGATATTGCCAAATCTTCCAGTTTTTGCTGGAACTCCTGGCTTTTAATGTCTCCGGCCCCTTCATCCAAAGTGGCCGAGATCAAATTCGCCAGTCCTTCCTTGCCGACTGGATCGAGTGCAGACCCGCCCCGAAAGGAAATATTGACGGTAATAATCGGATTGGTGTGATCTTCGACCAGCCAGGCTTTGATGCCTTTGTCGGAAGTTACGTCTTTGATCTCGATGGCCGAAGCGGTATGGGTGGTAAAAAGGAAAAATGCTGCCGACACAATTGATATGAATCTTTTTGTCATCTGATCAGCTCCCTTTTTCTTTTTTCGGCAAAAGTAGCCCGGTAATACTGTTTTTCTCGATCAACACTGCTTTGGCAGCTTGATTAATTTGCTCGGCAGTAACTTTGCCAATACGTTCCGGCCATTCCTCAACATCGGCGATGGTTTGACCAGCAGCGAGAGCCGAGCCAATAACTCGCGCCCCTCCACCAACAGAATCCCGGGCATAGATCGCTTCAGCCAGCATGGTATTTATAGCTCGGGTGACATTTGGTTGTTTGACACCGGTTTCAACCAGGAGCTCGATCTCTTTATCCAAAGCAGCTTCCAAATCTTCGATCGAGACGCCGGGGCGGGGGCTGGCAAAAAAGCCGAAGTTAGAGGGCCCCATATTGTCGCCGTCGTAGAAAGCACCAGCAGAGACCGCGAGTTTTTGCTTCACCACCAAAGAACGGTAGAGCGTGCTGGTCGAGCCACCGCCGAATACTTGCGCCAGAACTTCCAAGGGATAGACATGCTTGCGCGCGCCAAATTGCAGGCTCGGTGCCAAATAGCGCCGTCTTATGCTCGGCTGACGCACCCGGCGATCCCGTAAGGTGACGCGAATGGCCGCATTATGCGGCGGCTCTTCGGTACGCACACGTTTGACCATCTCACCAGCCGGAATAACACCATAAATTTTTTCTGCCAGTGGCCTGAGCTGTTTGGCGGTGATGTCACCTGCGACAACGAGTATTGCATTATTAGGTCGGTACCATTGGTCATAGAATTTCTTGAGGTCGGCTTTGGTTAGGCCGCGAATTTCATGCTCCCAGCCAATTACCGGATCATGATACGGATAGTTCATATACATTGCCGCGTTCATTTGCTCACCAAGTTTGGCGCCGGGTGAATTGTCGGTCCTGGAGCGCCGCTCTTCGAGCACGACCTGGCGTTCGGGCTCAATTTGATCGTCTTCTAGAATAAGGCCTCGCATCCGGTCGGCTTCGAGTTTCATCACGGTCGCCAAACGATCTACCGAAATACTCTGGTGATAGCCGGTGTAATCATGCGAGGTGAAGGCATTATCGCGACCGCCATTTTGGGCAACGATTTTAGAAAACTCACCCGATTTTAAGTTTTTGGTTTTCTTGAACATGAGGTGCTCAAAAAAATGTGCGATACCCGATTTGCCGCGTGGCTCGTCGGCAGCACCGACTTTGTACCACACCATATGACGCACAATCGGTGCACGATGGTTTGAGATGACCACCACCTGCATGCCATTTTTTAAGGTGAATGTCTCTGGGTTAAAGACACCGGCCTCAGCCGGTTGAACAGCAGCCAGAAATAGTGCTGCAGCCAAAGTTACAATGCTAAATAAAACTGTTCTGAAAAAGATCATTAAAATCGCCACTTCCCGTTCGCAATATCAATTCTATCAACGTTAATAGAGCGCCAATCCGGCGCAGTTTTATAACCTTAATTAAATATAGCTCAGCCGACGCGTTATTACAGCCGCCTCTCGCAAAAATCGCATGAAAGTGAAGGTCTATTTAAAGACGTCTTCGAGGAGCGCTTTGCTTTTGCGTTTGATGGTCGGGACTTCGCCTCGATTAAGGGGTTTGCCGAGGGCCTGGTTCTCGCGGATACGTTTGGCTTCTTTGGTGGCGTCGACCGTGGTGCCGAATTGGCTCGGTGACTGCCAGAAGGCGATTTTATCGGTGACGGTAACGCTTTCCTGAGCCAGCACAGAAGTTTCTCTCGTGACCTGCAAGCGGATCGATGGATCGGCGTTGGTGGCACCCGTTAACTGCAAGACCGATCTTTCGCCTGGGCTCAGACGAGAGGCGCTATCAGCGCTGCCGACCTGGCGGGGTTGAGCCCGTTGCTGACCGGTACCGAGTGCCTGGATGGCCCGATCACGCGGGTTAACAGCCTGCGGACGTTCAGCACCAGGAGTCGGCGGCTTTAAGCCATATTCCGGCGGTAGGCTCAACGGCGCGCGCTGATAGACGGCAAATTCATCCGGCGCGTCCTTGGTTTTACCAAGAGCCCGTTTAGCGCCTTCACAACCACTCAGCAAAAGGGCGGCGGCAAGTACGGCAAATAGTGGAAAAATTTTACTATTCATAACAATCCTGGGCTCTCATGATCTTTCTACCTGTCATCCATTTTAGCCTGTTCCGGCTTCGGAGAAAACAGCGAATCGAAAATTAATATAATTGCGCCGACAGTAATACAGCTATCGGCAACGTTAAAGGCCGGCCAATGCAACGTATTAATATAAAAATCGAGAAAATCGACCACTGCGCCATGGAGACCACGATCAATCACATTACCTAAGGCTCCGCCGATAATGAGCCCAAGTCCGACCGCCATGCGCGTGCTTTCCGCCTTGCGCAGCCAGAAGAATAAGAAAACAACGATTACAATTGCAAGTGCTGACAAGAGTACTGCATTTAAGCTGTTGGAATTGTTAAATAATCCAAAGCTTACACCATTGTTCCAGGTCAGCAATAGATTGAAAAAAGGGGTCAGCGGAATAATTCGAGGCGGCTGCATAATGCCTTCAAGAATCCACCATTTCGTCGCTTGATCCAACACGATGGAAATCGCGGCGATAAGGCATCCAAAGCGGGCAAATGGCGACAAGTTTAAGCGCTCCCAAAAATCATATGAGGTCTCTATTCCGCTGCAACTGGAAAATTATCAGCCGCATCGGCGCAGCGTCCACAAACCTCTTCATGGCCCGATATGGTGCCAACTTCCGGCAAAACCTTGTAACAGCGGATACATTTTTCACCTTCGGCCAAATTGGGCAGGACGCCAACCCCTTTCACCTCTTCGACGGTAAAGGCGCCTTCGGGCACTTCACCTTCGGAGAGCTGAACATTCGAGGTAATTGCAATTTCCGCTAGATCCAAACCATCCAGCGCGCTGATAAAATCAGCGGGGGCGAAAACGGTAGGGTTTGCCTGCAATGATGAGCCAATGCGTTTTTCGGCGCGCTCAATTTCCAGTGCCCCGGTAACGACGCGGCGGAGGTCACGAATTTTCTGCCACTTTGCAGCAAGTTCATCGTTTTTCCAGGTTTTGGGAATATCCGGAAATAAACGTAAGTGCACACTGTCATTATCGTCCGGGAAGCGTGCCAGCCAGGCTTCTTCAGCGGTAAAACAAATAAACGGCGCAAACCAAGCGGTCAGACAATTAAATAATTGATCCAAAACAGTTCGGGCAGCGCGGCGGGTTATCGCCTCGGCTCTATCGCAATAAAGCGCGTCTTTACGGATATCGAGATAAAAGGCGGATAAATCAACGGCACAGAAATTATGTAATTCAGTAAACAGCGAGTGAAACTCGAAATTATCACAGGCCTTTCTGATCATCGCATCCAATTCATAAATACGATGCAGCACCCAGCGATCAAGCTCTGGCATTTCGTTGACCGGCAGTTTTTCAGCATCGTCAAAGCCGTTCAAATTGCCGAGCAAAAAACGCAAGGTATTACGCAAGCGGCGGTAAATATCCGAGTGGTGTTTGACGATATCTTTGCCGATTCTGAGATCATCCGAATAATCCGAGCCAACCACCCAAAGACGAAGAATATCGGCGCCGTGTTGTTCAACGACTTCCTGTGGGGCGGTAATATTACCGAGCGATTTTGACATTTTCTGGCCGTCTTCGGCCATCACAAAGCCATGGGTTAGGACCGCATCATAGGGCGCGCGGCCGCGCGTGCCGCAGCTTTCAAGCAGCGATGAATGAAACCAACCTCGATGCTGGTCGGTGCCTTCGAGATAAAGCGAGGCCGGCCATTGCAGATCATCGCGTTGTTCCAGCACAAAGGAATGAGTTGAGCCGGAATCGAACCAGACGTCCAGAATGTCATCGATTTTTTCGTAATCTTCGGCGTTATAGGAATCACCTAAGAACCGCGCCGCGTCCGAGGCGAACCAAGCATCGGCACCCTCCACTTCAACGGCTTCAATAATGCGGTCCAGTACCGCTTGATCACGCAGCACCTCGCCACTTTCTTTGTGGACAAAGACCGTGATCGGCACGCCCCAGGCGCGTTGACGGGAAACACACCAATCGGGCCGCTCGGCAATCATGCCCTGCAGCCGGTTGCGGCCGGAAGCCGGATAAAAGGCTGTGTCTTTAATCGCGCGCAGAGCCTTATCCCTCAGATTATCGCTCTCCATACTGATGAACCACTGCGGCGTATTGCGGAAAATCAGTGGTGCTTTGGAACGCCACGAATGGGGATAAGAATGATTGATCTTGCCGTTGGCCAGTAACGCATTGGCTGCTTTCATCGCTTCAATGACAATATCATCGGCTTTAAAGACATGGACGCCGGCAAATAGTGGCACATGCTCGAAGTATAAACCGTCTCCGCCGACTGTATCAGGCACGGCGATGCCATGGGCGATACCGAGTTCCCAGTCATCGGCGCCATGGCCGGGTGCGATATGAACAAAGCCGGAGCCGGTATCCATTTCGACAAAGTCAGCCGACAGCAGGGGCACTTCGAAATCATAGCCCTGGCCGTTGAACGGATGCTGACAGATTGTGCCGGCAAGATCGCTGCCTTTGAATGTAGCAACTATTTCGTGGGCGGTAATACCGGTTGTTTCTACCACTTGGCCGATCAGCGCTTCGGCGATAATGATTTCATCACCGGCCTTGGTTTGCCAATTCTCCTGGGCCTCTTCGCTCACGCCTGTGATTTTCAAGCGCACATAGCTGTCATTGGCGCTATACGCGATCGCCCGATTGCCGGGAATGGTCCAGGGCGTTGTGGTCCAGATAACAACATCAGCACCCTTGCCAATATCGGATTTAGAAGCGTCGGTGACCGGGAAGCGGACAAAAATCGTATTTGAAGTGTGATCGTGATACTCGACCTCGGCTTCAGCGAGGGCGGTTTTTTCAACCACCGACCACATTACCGGCTTGGCCCCCCGATACAGACTGCCATTCATCAAAAACTTACCAAGCTCGCGCACGATCTGTGCTTCGGCTGGGTAGGTCATAGTGGTGTAGGGGTTATCCCAATCGCCTTCGATGCCGAGGCGTTTAAATTCATCCCGTTGAATATCAATCCAGTGCTCGGCGAAATCGCGGCATTCCTGGCGGAATTCAGCAATCGGCACGTCATCCTTGTTTTCGCCTTTCTTGCGGTATTTTTCCTCGATCTTCCATTCAATCGGCAGTCCGTGGCAATCCCACCCCGGCACATAATTGGAATCTTTACCGAGCATTTGTTGTGATCGGACAATGACGTCTTTGAGAATTTTATTGAGCGCGTGACCAATATGGAGGTTGCCGTTGGCGTAGGGTGGCCCATCATGGAGGATAAATTTCTCACGGCCCTTGGCGTCTTCCCGCAACCGCTGATAAAGATCGAGCCGATCCCAGCGTTCCAGCAATTCAGGCTCGCGCTTGTTTAAGCCGGCTTTCATCGGAAAGTCGGTCTTCGGCAGATACACGGTGTTTTTATAATCAACACTCATTTCAGTTCTCTCTACATAATCTCGTCAGCTAATATTTTCTCAGCTTCGGAGCAATCTTGCTTTATTTGCGCTGTTAGTTCTTCAACGCCGTCAAATTTCTGTTCAGGCCTGATAAATTCGACTAGGGCGACGCGCAAATGCGTACCGTATATATCCTCGTCGAAGTTAAATAAATGGGCTTCCAGCTGACATTTTTCACCATCGAAGGTGGGTCTATAGCCCAAATTTGCGACGCCGTCATGCCAAACCGTATCCGGGCCTCGATCTATACCAGCCCGGATCGCATAAACACCGATGGCGGGCCGGGTATTGGATTCTAATTCAATGTTGGCAGTCGGGAATCCAATGGTTCGGCCACGCTGATCACCTTCGCTCACCCGGCCTTCGATTTCAAACCAGCGGCCAAGCAAATCGGCGGCCAAGCGCGGCTTGGCGTCCGCCAAATATCGGCGAATTCGGGTTGAGGAGATTATTTCACCCGTATCATCTATTACTTCAGCAATGCCGTTCGTTGTGAAGCCAAGATCCGTTCCCATTTGACTTAACAATTTAGTATCGCCGGCGCCTTTGTGGCCAAATTTGAAATTGAAGCCGGAAACGACGTAAGAAGCATCGAACCCGGCAACCAGCACTTGCTCGACAAAGTCCTCAGCTGTGATTTTTGCCAACTCGTTATCAAAATGAAGCACGACCAGAAACTCGACTCCCATATCTTCAATATGACGCGCTTTAATGTGAAATGGTGTGATCCGAAACGGCGGCTCATCCGGGGTAAAAACCATGCGTGGGTGGGGCTCAAAAGTCAAAACGCCCCATGGCACGCCTTGTTCATGGGAGTATTTGCCCGCTTGGTTGATCACTTTGCGGTGACCCCGGTGAACGCCGTCAAAGTTGCCAATGGCAATGGCGCCACGGCGGTGATCTTCCGGCAAGTCATTATAATGTCGGTAAATGCGCATGCGGCGTGGAAATTGTCAGCGCAACCCTGATGGGTCAAGTACAAAGTAGCGATAATTCATGGATTATCCTCGTACAAGATTTCTCAGCCTGTTCAGGTAATATTTTCAAGTAGGCCTAGCGACGTTAACCTGTTTATAATATTGAATATTTAAGATACTTAACGCGGTCATTCGCACACGGCTTATAACGCTGACAATTTGGTATAACGAAATTTGATCGATGAATTTAAGCAGTAAAATTTTTGGTGCCGTTTTCGCAATTCTGATCTTTGCCTTGGCGGCTTTTTCCGGTCGGGTCTATCTCGACCAGCAGGCTGCTAAAAAAGATTTTGCCGCCTTGGAAAAGCGCCTCGACGAGGTCAGTGCTAACGAAAAAGATACCGCCAAAGAAGTTGCTCGACTGCTTAGTGAGTTTGATGCGAATAATAAAAAGCAGGCGATTGAGAGCGCGCTGCGGTCGGGTGCGCCGCCTAAATTTCAATTACCTCTAGGCTGCACGCCCGGCGTTGATTGCTGGATATTTAATTACGTCGATGCCGACGGGGCCGCGGATAGTCATAAAGATTACACTTGCGGTAATCTCACTTACGATAAGCATAAAGGCGTGGATTTCGCGATTCGTGATTTAGCCGTAATGAAGACCGGTGTGCCGGTTTTTGTCGCCGCGCCCGGGCAAATCGTTGGAGTCCGCGATGGTATGCCGGATGTCAATTTCAGAAAAGTTGCCCCTGAAATATTTAAACGCCGTGAGTGTGGGAATGGTGTGCGAATTTCTCATGGCGGCAACTGGTTCACGCAATACTGCCACATGAAAAAGAACAGTATTATCGTCAAAAAAGGCGACCGCGTTGAGGCGGGCAAAGCGATTGGATTTGTTGGCTTATCTGGCAAAACTGAATTTCCGCATCTCCATTTCCAGGTCAGCAAAGGTAAGCAAATTATTGATCCGTTCATCGGCGTCAAGCGCAGCGAAAAATGCCGGGCGGGTGAAGAGACGCTGTGGGATGAGACGACGAAGGCCATGCTGTCTTATCAAAATCTGGTAATTTACAACGGCGGTTTTAATGATCAACGACCGCTCGCTGATGGCATTCACCGCGGGCTCTATAAAAAAAGTACGTTATTTAAAAGCTCGTTGAAATTATTTCTCTGGTTTGCCATCCGCAATACCAAGCAAGACGATGAGGTGGTTCTGCGCTTGCTCGGTCCGGATGGTAAGGAAATCGGGGGGGCTAAAAATACCATCAAAAAGGCCCAAGCGAGAGGCATCCAAATACTAGATGTCACTAGCCAAGGTGCCTGGCCGGTCGGCAATTACCGGGGCGAGATCACTCTCACACGTAAAGGCCTTATCGGTGACCAAACGTTTCGGGCGCGGCGGCGCATTACGATTAAATAATCCCAGAAGATATCAAGATGACATCAGATCGTTCATCACCCATACCAACAATTGAACAAGCTGCTGAGTCTCACAGTTCGGGTGATCTAAACAGCGCGGCAGAAAAATGCCGGGAAATCCTTAAAAACAGGCCGGAAGATTTAGCCGCGTTGCATTTGCTAGCCGTGGTGTTGAGCGATGCCGGGCTCAATGAACAGGCGATTGGTTTTTTCGAGAGCACCCTGGCGCTGGGCGGGCCGGATAGCGCCATTTTGTATAATTACGGTCATGCCCTGCAATCGCTTGGTCGATTGGATCAAGCTGCCCGTGCCTTTCGTCACGCTGCCGAAGCGGCACCATTGCGGACCGATAGTTGGTATAATCTGGGTGAAACTGAATTGCAGCGGGAAAATCCAGGAGCCGCAATTCAGGCTTTTGAAAAAGTCCTGGAGCAAGACCCGGAAAGCACCGAGGCGCGCATCAATTTGGGCATAGCTTTGAGAAAAGCCGGGCGCAATGACGAAGCGTTGGAACTTCTAGAAGCCTTGGTGGGTTCTGAGCCGAAAAATGCCGCAGCACAAAATAATCTTGGTATAATTTTAACTGAGCTCGAGAAATTTGGCGATGCCGAGCAGGCCTTCCAAGCGGCCTTGGCTGGGGCACCCGATTACGCCGATGCCCATTACAATTTGGGTAATGTCTATTTAGCCGAATCTGATTATGACGCGGCGGCTGAGTGTTATCTAAAAGCCCGTGAGTTAGCGCCTGACAATGGCTCGGCCGTCTATCATTTGGCAATTTGCCGGCAGAAGCAACAAGACTATGAAGCTGCGCTGGAGTTGCTGAATCGGCTGGCTAATGCTGAGGATATCTTGCCGCTGGCTTTGGGTGGACGGGCCAATGTACGCCGAGACATGGGCCAATTTGACGAAGCTTTAGCTGATATTAATACAGCCCTTGAGCTAGCGCCGGATGACAAAACTTTGCTTGGCAATAAAGCACTGACATTGCAGCACGCGGGCCAATTGGCTGCAGCCATTTCAACCTATCGTGAGGCCTTAAAAATATATCCCGAAAGCGAGCAGTTGCATTCCAACTTGGCCCAGGCTCTGTTGCTTGATGGTCAATTCAACGAGGGTTGGCAGGAATTTGAACATCGGCTGCAAACGCCCAGCCTGTTGAATAAGCGAAATTCCTTGCCGGGGGTTGAGTGGCAGGGGCAGGCGATTGGCAGTAAACACCTGTTGCTGTGGTGCGAGCAAGGACTCGGCGATACCATCCAGTTCATGCGCTATGTAAACTTGGTGGCTGAGAAAGCGGGGCAGGTGACGTTGGTGTGTCCAAATCCCCTGGTTCGTTTGCTCCAAAGTTATGTCTCTGATTGCCGGATTGTGGCTGAAACTGAAACGCCACCGGAAGCAGATTTAAATGCGCCGTTGATGAGCTTGCCGCATGTGTTGGGCCAAGGTGAAATACCTTCGAGCGGGGCCTATCTGTCGGCTGAAGCCGATTTGAAGGCGCATTGGGTTGAAAAGCTTGGCGAGGTTAAAAAGCCGCGCATCGGCATCGCCTGGCAAGGCAATCCGAACTACGAAGCTGACCATCAACGCTCGATCCCGTTTGGCAGCCTTGGTCCATTATTGGCTTTACCGGACTATCAATTTGTCTGCCTGCAAAAGGGCTTTGGCCGGGAGCAGCTAGCTAGTGCCGGTAATAATATGCTGGATTTGGGTGATCAGCTTGATAGCGCCGCAGCCTTTATCGACACTGCGGCAATCATGGCCAGTCTTGATCTCGTGATCACCAGCGATACTGCCATCCCGCATCTGGCAGGAGCGCTTGGTGTGCCAGTGTGGTTAATGCTGCCGGAGACGCCGGATTGGCGCTGGCTGCTCAATCGTGCTGATAGCCCCTGGTATCCGAGCATGCGGATTTTTCGTCAATCATCCGCCAATGACTGGCCAAGTGTAATTGATCAAGTGAAAGAAGCTTTGGCTCAGGAAGAAATCTTCTGATGCCCTCTGACGACCAGCAGAATTCCAAGACAAATAAAGGCGGCGCCTAATACGTGGTAGAGACGCAACGTTTCACCTAAAAAGATAATCGCCAATCCGGCACCAAATACCGGGATTAAGTTAACAAAAATTGCTGTACGGTTGACGCCGACCACCGAGATAGCCGCGTTCCACAAGTAAACCGGGACCAAAGAGGTAAAAATCGCTAGCACCGCGACCCAAAAAACGGTCATCAGATCGAAGGGCATCGGCATATAGGTGACGGTTTCATAAATATAGAACGGCAGTATTTCCAAGCTGCCGGCCATTGTTGAAGCGAACATCGTAACCGTGAGGCCTAGCTCATGCGGGAGGGTGCGGAGCGTGTTGGCGTAAGAGCCGTAGCCGACAATGGCAATAAGCATAATTAAATCGCCAGGATTAAATTCCAAAGCTTGGAGAACGGCAAAATCAGCGCGTGAAACCATCACCACAATGCCGATACCGCCAGCAATAATGCCGAGCGTTTGAATAGTTGTTAGCTTGTCTTTGAAAATAATCCAGGCAATGAGGGCTGTGGTCAGAGGTTGTCCCGCATTGACCAAGGAAGCATTGGTGGCCGTTGTGAAGTTAACCGACATCATCGAGAGCGTCGAGGAGCCGATCATAAAAAGACCCATCGCACAAATTGGCTTCCAAAGTTTAAAAACCAAATGGCCTTCTTTTTTCCATTGCGGGATAACCCATGGCAGCAGACAGAGCGCGGTGATAAACCAGCGCCAAAAAGAAAGGCCAATCGGTGGCGTGACTTCGTAAATACCACGCCCGATAACGATACCAATCGCCCAGCCCAACACCGTGCCGGTGGCCATTAAATAAGCGAGACCTGTACCGATCTTTAAGCCACGTCCGTTTTCAGTCAAAAGGCTTATTTCTCCCTAGCATCATCCTGCGACATTATACGCCGTCTTTCGGGAGATTAATGACCGGCCAAAGCCATCGCTTCAAGAAAAAATCGCTCATGATCTCGTATGGCGGAATTTGCGTTGAATATTAGGCCATGTGCTTTGGCGATTCGCTCCCCCAGAGCGGCTCTCGCATTTTTATCAGTGCCAAGCTTGACGGCGATATTAATATAATCACCTGAGGTTGCTGCAATCGCATCTTCGATCCCCATTTGACGATAGAGACCCAGGGTCAAGCGGCTGCGCATGAATTCACCTGGTAAGGTCACCACGGGCTTGCCGAAGGCAAAAGCTTCATAGCTGGTATTGCCACCGCAGAAATGAGGCGTATCTAGAACGACATCGGCGAGCGCAATAAGCTGCAGATAATCAGCGCCGCTTTGCCGCGGGATAAATTTAATCTGCTTAGATGCATCGGCAATATTTTGATTAAATCGCGCCCGCAATAAATCCGCCCAATGCGGATGCTGTCCCTCAATCAATATAATTTCAGCCGCTGAATCCCGGCTTAAAATTCCAGCCAATAGGTCATCAAAATCCGGATGGAATTTGAACAGACTTTGCGGGCAGATGTAGAGATTGGCGGTTTCGTTGAGACCAAAATCACGGCGGGATTTATTATTTGAACTAATTTCCGGCATGACGAAATCAGTCGTGAAGTTTTCAAACTGAACGAGACTTTCGGTATAGTGCTCAACTGCATCGGCGGGTTCTGTATGGGCACTTGAAATAAAATAATCAATATTTGATAGGCCGGTGGTAACCGGATGACCCCAGGTGACACATTGTACGGGGGCCAGGCGGGCAAAGCCCAAAAAGTAAGTCAGCGGTTCCATGCCGATATCAGGATAATAAAGGATATCAAGCGCTGCTTCGGCGATGGCCGAACGTGTTGTGGTAAGCAGGGGAGCAGGAAAATAAATATGATCCACAGCAGCGGCAATCTCATCAATGATGTCATCCTGCCCGCGCTTATCAACGCCGGGACAAAAAACAAAGACTTCAAATTTATTGCGGTCCAAGCCGGTGATTAAGCTGCGATTTAATTTACCTATGGTGTGACTGCCCAAATGAACCGAGACAAAACCGATTTTAATTCTCTTTGATTTTTGAGGTTGATTAATATGTGCTGCGGTGAAGGCTAATTCAGGACAGGCCTGCAGATAGGCTGTGGCGAGTTGCTCTTGAATTTCGCGGTCATTAAGGCCGTGATAGGCCGCTGCAAAATTGGTCATGCCGACTTCTCGCAGCGGGTCACCGAGCGCAAGATTTTCTTGCGTTAAGCGATTGATATGGTCCGTCAGGCGCTCACGGGCCGTGTTCATTTGGGCAGTGTCTTTAGGCACAACTGGTAAGGCCAGGGCGTCGATAAATTTCAAGGCGCTGCTGTCGGCAGCATTTTTTAAAGCCTTTGCGAGCGTATCCAGGGCATCGCTATAATCCCCGCTCCGGAGCTGCGCCTGTGCCAAATTACCTAAAATAGCGCTGTTTGTTGGCGCCAGTTTTAAAGCGGCTTTAAAATTTCGGATGGCACCGTCGGTTTGACCGAGTTTCTGCAGGGCATTACCAAAATTGTTAAGTGCTTCAATATCGTCCGGTGCGAGATCAACGGCATGCCCAAGCAATACTGCCGCATCAACGGGCCGTTCCAAATCCATAAAAATGGCGCTTTGATTGACCAAGGCGGTTAAATGATCGGGCTCTTCCGCCAAAATTTCATCATACAATCTGAAAGCCGTGGCGATATCGCCCGCCTGATGATGCTCAACCGCTTTCTGTAGAATGTGCTCAAGTGTAGAATTCATGTGCCGGATCAGCTATTCATAACCTTGTTATATCAACCGCCACCATAGCAGTCTTGGTCCATCCGCCAAAGGCGCTATTAGCAAAGGTGGATCAACCCAGTCACAGGGAAGAATTTTGGCAGTCATATCACTCAAAGAAATATGCCGGGTGACACAAAATCGGGCAGAGCTTTCGATAGATTCAGACGAGAATTTAATGGCTGAAATTTATCCGGCGGAACAATTTAGTTGTCAGCCACCGGTAAATCTTGAAGCTGATGATGATGCCGCAAAATTCATCAATTCTCCAATTCCGCATTTCTATGAACTGGTCCATCGGGCGGAGCCGGTAACACTATCGATTTTAAATAATATCAATATAGCAACGCCGCACGGTCTGATGTTTGAGGCTGCACGACATTTAATAGCAGAGAGCTATCACAATGCATCAATGGTGGAGATACCGTTGCGTGAAGTTACTTCGATTTTAGCGAATGGTGTGGTGTCGGCTCCGGCAACGGCAAGCGTTGAAGCTCCAGCGCTGTTGGCCTTAGGGCCTTGGTCGTGGGTCTATCACCATTGGCTGCTGGAAATTCTGCCCCGTCTGTGGGTGCTGGACGAGTTTCCGGAATTTTCAGATATACCCATCATCGTACCCGGCGACATGACGGGTTTTCAGACTGATTCGCTGACTGCACTGGGAATTAAAGAGGATCAATTACTGCCGTTTGATGGCTCAAATTGGCAATTTGACCGGCTTATTGTGCCGTCGTTTTTGGCACCATGCGGTCATTCCAGGCGTCAAATCCAATGGCTTCGGAAAAAATTATTCTCAAGTTTTGATATTGAGCAAAATGAAACGGGCAAAAGGCGGCTTTATATCTCGCGCCAGGATGCCACCAGGCGTCGTCTGCTGAACGAAGATGACATCGAGAATTATCTACACAATCTTGGCTTTGAAACAGTTTTACCGGGCGAGCTATCGCTAAAAGACCAGCTTTTGTTATTTAATGAAGCGGAGATGATTTGCGGCACCAGCGGTTCAGGTATGACCAACCATGTTTTTGCCCCGCCTCAGGCGAGCCTTATAGAAATGCAGCCTGATAGTTATATCAACCGCGCCCATTGGTTCTCATCAAATGCCTGCGGGCAAAGTTATGCTTTTGCCATCGGCTCATCTGAATCCGACCATCACGATTATCACCTGCCACTGGAGAAGCTGGAAAGTGCTCTAAAATCATTGCTTCATGATGGCTTTTAAGGCTTCGACATCGGCGAGGAAATAGCGCTCGAATTTGTCGATAACCGCGCGGTCTCTGGCTTGGCGGGAATCTTCCTCGGACGTCGCATGCATTTCGTAGGTCGCATCTTTCTCCGATTTCCCGGTTTTCCAATGGCGGTGCTCGACCACCATATCTTCGATGTAGTGCTCGCGGCCAACTGCCTTGGCGAGCATCCAGAGCCAGGCATCGGCAAAGAAATGCTCGAAAAAAGGAAATTGAAGATAACCCAGCGTTTCAACCCAGCGCCGGCTGAGGATTGGGAATGTACAGAAATTTTCCGACTCCCATTTATCGTTGAACCACATGCAGAAAACGCCGTCGGGATATTTTTTAATTTCGGCGTCCAGCCGCACGTCCCAACCCGCATCGATATAGACCTGATCGTCATTGGCCGTCATGAAAATATCCGCAGTGGTAAGTTCAGCCAGCGTGTTGGCGGCGCGCGGCACCCCGATGGCTGGGCCAACGGTCAGCGAAATTGAGCTGCCGCTGAATTCTTCTGCCAGTTGGCTGATAACTTTTTCGTAGGCCTCGCGCTCAGGGTCATCGTCATCGACATAGAGCAGTATCTCAATGCGGTCCGGCTGGCTGGCGGTGCTGAGCGCACTGGAGATAAATTCCTGAATGCGATCAGGCCGGCCTCGTGTCGGGCATATCAGAGCATATCGTTGGATGGTGTTTCTCCCAGTTCGGCTGACTTCCGGAAGCGATAGTGCCCGTAAAATTCAAGGAAAATCAAGGGTGTGGCTTAATCGCAATGTGTTGAAGTGAGGGAGTTGTGTCTCGCCAGTTGGTAGTCTAGATTCAGAGCTGAAATTAAGAACAACAAAAACGATGAGATGGGGAAATGCCGGGTGAATAAATCCGCCAACATCAAAACTGCGGACGATATTTTAGAAAGCCAACGCGGCGGCATGGATTATAAAGTGCCGACGCTCGATGGCGATTACCGCAAAGGCATCGGCTCGCTGTCACGCATCGCGCGCATGGCCATGCGATACCGCGTGCAGTTCCCCATCGCCGTTATCGCGGTCGTCATTGCCGCGATATTCCAATTGTATATTCCGCGGTTCCTCGGCCAGGCGGTTGATCATGCAACCGGATTGCTCGGCGGTGCTAAAGCCTCTCAGGGCGCGGCGGAAGACGCCTTGTGGGCAGCGGCAGGTCTGTTAATCGGTGCCGCCATTTTGCGTGGCCTGTTTACCATGCTGCACAATTATCTCGGTGAGGCGATTGGTCAGCGGACTGCTTATGAGCTGCGGCTGGCCTATTTTGAAAAACTGCAACGTCTAAGCTTTTCCTATCACGATCACGTTCATTCGGGTGATTTGATGACTCGGGGTATGTTGGATATTGAGGGTGTTCGGCGCTTTGTCGAGCACGGTATTTTGCGGCCCATTCTGTTGGTTATGCTGGTGGTTGGCGGTGCTTATATTTATATGGGCAGCGATCTCGTGCTTGGTCTATTGAGTTTGAGTTTTGTACCTTTTGCGCTTTGGCGGGCTTCGGTTTTCCGGCTTAAATCGCGGGCGCTCTGGCGGATATTGCAAGAACGATTATCCCACCTGACCCGCATCATGGAGGAAAACCTCGGCGGTATCCGGGTGGTCCGTGCTTTCGCTGGGCAGGATTTTGAAATTCAAAAATTTGATGAGTCGTCTGCTAAGGCGCTGGCGGTAGCAATTCAACGCGTCGGCGTACGCTACGCCAATACCTCGATTATGACTTATGCCTATTTTCTGGCCATGGGGCTGGTGCTGTGGGTCGGGGGGCAAAAAGTGTTGGATGGCGAGGTCACGGTTGGTGAATTGACCCAGTTTCTGGCCTTTATGACGGTGCTGCAAATGCCGATCCGCCAAACCGGTATGGTCATTAATGGTATTGCCCGGGCTTCGGTTTCGGGAGTGCGGCTGTTTGAAATTTTGGATATCGAGCCCGCTGTCCAGGATCGGCCGGATGCTCAAAATCTTGAAATAAAAGACGGCGTATTACGGTTTGAAAATGTTGCTTTTTCCTATGCCGGTACGCCTGAAAACGATCCCGGTGACGTGACGATTAAAGAAATCAATTTCGAAGTGCGGGCCGGGCAGACCGTTGGCATCGTCGGCCCGCCCGGTAGCGGAAAATCGACCATCGCCCATTTGATCCCTCGGTTTTACGATGTCACGAGCGGGCGCATTACCATTGATGGCCAGGACATTCGCGACGTGACTTTGGATAGCCTGCGCGCTGCCGTTGGCGTCGTCCAGCAGGACACCTTCCTGTTTACCTCCGAGATTGATGCCAATGTCGCCTATGGGGAGCCCTGGGCTGAGCAGGAACGGGTGGTGTCAGCAACCGAATCGGCGCAACTGCACGCCTATATTGAAAATCTGCCGCAAGGCTACGATACCATTGTCGGTGAGCGGGGAGTGTCGCTTTCGGGTGGTCAGCGTCAGCGTCTATCGATTGCGCGTTCTGTCATGTTGACGCCGCAATTTATGGTGTTTGATGATTCCACTGTCTTGCAGTTGTTTGACACGACGCGCACAGGGGGAGGGAGAGAGGCCGATCTTCTCAGCTAGCTCCAGATTGGTGATCGCCCCGTTGCGTTGTAGTTCCTGCAAAATTCTCTTGTCTAGCTTGTCCAACCGCATCGCAGCGCCTTGTGTCTTGAGTGATCTGAGTGAGTAAAATCGATGTTATTCTAAAAATTGGTATAAATAAACAATAATATGTATTTAAATAGCTAATATCACCAATATAGGCGAATTATGAGGCAATTTAGACGTAGAAATGCCAAGGGACTTGCCCTATTCTAGG
>JABIIH010000151.1 GCA_018649245.1 Rhodospirillaceae bacterium
CCGACAAGAGCAGCGGCGCACCGGGCCGTCGTTCCGGCGACAAAATATTCAACTAACCGAATCTGCTTCGCCTTGTTTAATCGGCTCTTTCTCATACCGCCCATAATAACACCTAAATCGTGTTAGCTGGGTCAGCCCCAATTATTATTAGAGTGGGAATTAAAAACCCTAGCTCTATTGGGAGAAAGTATAGGTCAAGTTTTGAAATAATGGCTAGATAAATATGTAGGTAGTCCGAACAAATTAAAATACGTTCCACGATGTGAAACATATTAGAAAAATTCTATTTAGCGCTGTCTTCCTCAACAAAACGCGGGAAAATGCCTTCGGGTTTTGGCAGTTCAGCACCTGGAGTAAGACGCCCCACTTCACCAAATGAGTTAAAATCACGCGCGTCTTCAGCAACCGCGACTTGATCCAGCATCCTGCCCGCAGCTTCAGGAACAAATGGTTGCGTAATTAGTGCTAATTGGCGAATAACATCCGCCAAGACATAAAGTACGGTCTGCATGCGGTCTGGATCTTCTTTTTTAAGCGTCCACGGAGCTTGGCGATCGACATAGCTGTTGGCAGCGCGTATCTCGCTCCAGATATTTTCTAAGGCGACGTGGAAAGCCTGGACATCCAAAGCCTCACGCACAACATCCAACAAACCATCAGCTCCCGCCAGTAAAGTATTGTCATCCTCGGTCAACTCACCTGGTGCCGGTACTTTGGCGTCACAGTTTTTGTTGATCATCGACAGCACGCGCTGAGCCAAATTACCAAAGTCGTTGGCGAGCTCGCCATTCATGCGTTGTACCATGGCGGAGCGCGAAAAATCGCCATCATTGCCGAACGGTACTTCGCGCAACAGGAAATAGCGCACTTGGTCCAAGCCATAGGTTTCCATTAGCTCCAGTGGATCAATAACATTACCCAAGGATTTTGAAATTTTCTCACCTTCATTGGTCCACCAGCCATGAGCAAAAACGCGCTTTGGCGGCGCTAACCCGGCGGCCATCAAAAACGCCGGCCAATAAACGGCATGAAAACGCAAGATATCCTTACCAACCATATGCACATCGGCAGGCCAGTACTTCTGATACTCTTCGTGATTGGTGTCTGGATAGCCCACGGCCGTGATGTAATTGGTCAAGGCATCGAGCCAGACATACATAATATGAGCATCATCGTTCGGTACCGGCACACCCCACTTAAATGAGGTGCGAGAGACGGATAAATCACGCAAATCACCTTCGACAAAACTTACCACTTCATTGCGGCGGGTCAGTGGTAAAATAAACTCAGGATTATTCTTGTAGTGCTCTAGCAGACGACCCTGCCACTCCGACAGCTTAAAGAAGTAGCTCGGCTCCTCAACCCACTCGACTTCGGCACCTGAAGGCGCAATTTTATTGCCGTCGGGGCCGTCTTCCAGCTCACCCTCACCGTAAAACGCTTCATCACGCACAGAATACCAGCCGCTATAACTATCAAGATAGATATCACCGGCATCCAGCAAGCGCTGCCAAATGTCCTGACAGGAAATTTTGTGGCGCTCCTCGGTGGTGCGGATGAAATCATCATTGGTGAAATTCATACTGACAGCCAGATCACGGAAGTTCTGCGAAACTTTATCGGTGAAGGCTTGCGGATCCATACCGGCGGCCTCAGCCGATTTCTCGACTTTTTGACCGTGCTCATCCGTGCCGGTTAAGAACTTTACGTCAAAACCATCCAACCGTTTAAAGCGCGCTAAGACATCACAGGCCAGCGTCGTATAGGCATGGCCGATATGTGGTGCATCATTGACGTAATAGATCGGCGTCGTGATGTAATAAGGTTTCTGTTCTGACATGCTATTTAAATTCTGGCCCTAATTTTTGTTGGCGCCTTCGATTGATAAGAAGGTGTTCAAGATAACCTGCTTACGATCCAGATTTAGTCCTTTGGTCTGCTGAAACAGGCGGCCAGTGTTTTCCCATACCTCAATCCAGGGATCAAGGCTGGTGATGGCAGATTGCTGCCCTCCCGTCGCCGAGCCGCGAATAACGTCAACCAGCCAGCGATTAATCAGTTCACAAGCACGCTCAAACAATTGCCCGGTATTATCACGTGCCAGCTTGTCACCTAGTTTATGGAGCCTCGGAATATCCAATTGCGGCAAAGTTTCGAGAATACCGTTGATCTCACGGTAAACTTCCAAGCCGCCTTCATCGGCCAAATCCAACGCCCGGCCGATACTGCCATCGGCAATTTGGGCGAGTTCGGTTGCATCCTGGGGTAATATCTCCGGATCATACTCCGCCAACAAATCGGCAATTGTCCATTCTTGTAGTGGTTTTAATACCAAACGGCGGCAGCGTGACCTGATGGTCGGTAGCAATCGACCAGGATTGTGACTGACCAATAACAGCAAGGCCCGCTTGGGCGGTTCTTCCAACACTTTCAAAACCGCATTGGCGGCATTGGCGTTCATTTCATCGGCGCTATCAATAACGACAACGCGCCAGCCTCCTTCTGCCGGTGTCATCGATAGAAACGAGCCAACCGCCCTCACCTCATTGACGGTGATTTCTTTTCTAAGCTTACCGGTTTTTTCATCTTCGCTGCGCTGAATATGCAAGAAATCGGCATGACTTCCGGCAATAATGCGGCGGCAAACCGGGTTTTCGAGATCGGTTGCCAGACTGGTTGGATCAATTGATGGCAAGGCATCACCGAATAAGCCTGGGCCATCATCGATTGGAGCACCATGGGTCAGTACAAACCGGGCAATGCGATGGGCAAGCGTCGCCTTGCCAATTCCATTGGGTCCACAGATCAACCAAGCATGCGGCAACTTGCCAGATTTAAAGGCGCTAAGAAAGTCGGCTTCGGCTTCGGCTTGGCCCAACAAATTTGAGTTGGCATTTGCGACGGGAGGCCGGGCTTCCAACTCAATATCACTCATCGCCGTCGAGCCTAAACCTTTTGAACACTAATTTTTTAATATTGGTCTGAATTTCTTCAATTGATTTAGTGGCATCAATCACAACGCAGCGTTTTTTATTTTTACGGGCAATATCCAAAAAGCCGTCACGCAGCCGGGAATGAAATTCTAAACCCATGCGCTCGTAGCGATCTTCTTTTTGGTGCACATCTGCAGTTTTTTCATTGCTGCGAGAATCTGCCCGTGCCAAGCCCTCCTCAGGCGGCATATCAAAAATTATCGTCAGATCCGGTTGCTTATTCCCGGCAATAAACTGATAGAAGCCATGAATAGCTTTTTTGCTGACGCCGTGACCATAACCTTGATATGCCATTGTCGAGTCAGCGTAGCGGTCAGTCAGCACCCATTGCCCATTATCCAACGCCGGTAAAATCACTTTGTTGAGATGATCGCGACGTGCGGCAAAATGCAGCAGCGTCTCGGTCTGTGCATCCCAGCGATCTGTTTCTCCTTCAACCAACAATTTACGAATTAATTCAGCACCGGGCGAGCCACCAGGCTCCCGGGTTTCAATGGCGTCGATCTCGGCTTCCTTTAATGTTTTGGCGAGTAATTTTAGCTGGGTCGATTTGCCGCCACCTTCACCGCCTTCAAAGCTGATGAATTTACCTTTACTTGCTTCCTTTACGGGCAGATCGTTCAATCGGATTCACCCCAGAGAACATATTTCACCGCCGCACCTAGCCGGGAAAATATACCGAGTTGGCCAACGTCGGCACCGGAAACGAGGGGAGTTTCCGTTGGCGGAAGTCCCGGTAGTTCAATTTTCAGCGTTGCTAAAACATCGCCTTTTTTAACTGGCGCCGGCACCGGTGTTTCCATAACCACCTTAACCTTCATGCCGCGGCGCACTTTGCGAGGTAGCGTCAAGATCAGATCTTTTTCAATCAATAACGGCACCGAGCCAGTTTCACCCATCCAGATTTGCGCCTCGGTGACAGTCTCACCAGCCTTGAAGAGAGCGTAGTTATTAAACTCGCGGAATCCCCAATCGAGAATACGTTCGGATTCAACCGCGCGGGATTTTTTCGTCGGCAAGCCATTGATAACCAGCACCAATCTGCGGTCTTTGCGAATTGCGCTGGCCGTCAGGCCATAACCACCCGCATCTGTGTGCCCGGTCTTCAAACCATCTGCACCAATATTCCGGTAGATCGTAGGATTGCGGTTGCCTTGCTTAATGCCATTGTAGATAAAACTCTTTTCACCATAATAGTGATAGAAATCAGGAAAGTTCTTAATTGTCGCGACCGCGAGTTTAGCGAGATCACGGGCTGTCGTTTCGTGATCCGGATCAGGCCAGCCACTTGCATTGACGAAATTCGAATTTGTCATATTGAGCTGCTTGGCGGTTTCGTTCAACTCGTCGGCAAAAGCACCCTCGGAGCCTGACAATCCTTCAGCTACAACGATCGTCGCATCATTGCCGGATTGAACGATAATACCGCGTATGAGATCTTCGATTTTAACCCGGGAGTTTACCGCCACAAACATTTTTGAGCCCTGCTTGCGCCACGCTTTCTCACTGACTGAAAATGTATCGGTTAAAGAAAGTCCGCCATCTTTAAGGCGCTCAAAAAGTTTATAGATCGTCATGATCTTGCTCATTGAAGACGGAGTCATACGTTCATCAGGATTTTTTGAAAACAGTACTGTACCAGTTGTCACATCGAGCAAGATAGCTTGCTTGCCAAGCGTCTCTAAGGCGCTGCTTGGACCGGTACTGATCAGCAAGGCAAGCAGAATAAACGCTGACAATAACTTCGTGATTTTCATTATGCCTCCCGGCCCTTCGACTAACTTCTTAGATTATCACCCTTATCGCAAAGGCCACGCGATAGAGCAATGCTAGAGAGTGGATATTACCACTCAATAAGTCAGAATTGTGATGGAAATATGAATTTTGTCAGAATTTAGACTTAATCGACTACAATCCGGGCATTGGAGAAACCGGCACGGATGATGCGCTCCAGCACGTGATCGGCATTTTCCAGCGCGCCAATAGGTCCGGCCCGCACACGGTAAAATTCTTTACCTCTAATTTTAACCGTTGTGATTTTTACATTACCCAACTCAGATAAGCGCGCTACCGTTCGATTGGCGAAATCATAGCGGGTAAAGGCACCCGCCTGGACAAACATATTGGTCGGTTTTACCGGACCGGTTGACACTATGCCGTTCGGTGCGGTTGGCGTATCGGTAACGCGCTGGCGGCTGGCAACCACTGTTTCGCGCGGCGTAAAGCGCGGCGTTGGCCTATTGGCCTTTTTGGCTCCCTGTGGCGGTAACAATGTTTCGCTGGCAACACCCGGCTTGGCAACATCGATATCGCGGCGGATTGGTGTGCCTATTTTTGCCAGTACGGCCCCGCTTTTAATTTGCTGCGCCAACATCCGGCTCTCATCTGCCAAAACGGTAACCCGAACCCGCGCTGTGCCTTTACGATGGAAACCGAGCAGTTGTGCACCACGCCGCGACATATCAATCACGCGGCCAAAGGCGTAAGGCCCTCGATCATTCACAGTCACCTTGATCGAGCGGCCATTATCAAGATTGGTGACCTGAACAATACTTGGCATCGGCAGGGTTTTATGCGCTGCCGTCAGCGCGTTTTGGTCATAGGTTTCGCCATTCGCTGTTCTTTTACCGTGAAAACCTGGTCCATACCATGAAGCGATGCCGGTTTTGTTATAGCCATAATCGACCGCCGGATAATACCAAACGCCTTTAATTTGATAGGGATTACCAATTTTATAGCGGCCCTGCTGAGTTGGCTCCGATTTCGTGCTGCGGCCAATTTGTTTAGCCGTATGGACCAGCAATTGGGTTTCCGCACAGGCTCCCAACACGAACAAAGCTAAAATCAAAATTGAAAGACGTTTATACACTCTTACCCCGCGAAAATTCGCTGTAGCTTAATTTGGATACACTATATTCCTTAAGCATTCGTTGCGAAACTGTGGCAACGGCCAAAAGGGTTATTTGGCGCCGATACGTTCTGCCAAGGTACCGACGGCAACCGCAAAAAAGGTTGAGCGGTTCCATTTCAGTGTAACGCGATAATTATTGTATACCATAAAAGCGCGGCCCGTTTTCTCAGTTTTTTTATTTTGGGCAATAACCAGCGACGCTGTGAGATCACGGCTTGGCAAATCCTTCCCATCCAGCCGTCTTACACCCAATTTTTGCCAGCCGCTGATCTTCTTTTTGATTTTTAGACCAATTAGCGACGAATCAAAATCTTTCGGCAATTTGACTGCCCGGCCCCAGGTTTGGTCCAGCCGCCAGCCGGAGCGGGACAAATAATTGGCCGCTGAGGCAAAAGCGTCGCCTTTGTTGTTCCAGATATCGCGCTTGCCGTCGCCATCATAATCGACGGCAAAAGTCTCGAAGCTTGATGGCATGAACTGAAAATTGCCCATGGCGCCAGCCCAGGAACCCTTCATTTGGGCGTGGCTGATATGACCTTGATTGAGAATACGCAGCGCACGATGCAATTGGCCCCTGAAAAATTTACTACGTCGGCCATCAAAAGCGAGCGTCGCCAATGAATGCACTACCGAAAAGCCGCCAAAATGCCGGCCAAAGCCTGTTTCAACGCCCCAGAACGCCATAATAAAGCGCGGCTGTACGCCATATTTTTTGCCGATTTTATCGATCAGTTCTTTGTTCTCTTTATATTTAGCGCGCCCCCTCAGCACCCTTGACTTCGGCACCACGCGGCTGAGATATTTGGGAAAGGTCATGGTAAATTCCGGCTGCCGGCGATCGAGTTCGATAATTCGGGGAATCGGCTTAAAGCCAGTGAACGCACGATCAAAAGTTTCCGCTCGAATACCTTTAGCGAGGGCCTCTACCCGCAAGTCCTTTAACCAGATCGCTAAATCCTTTTGTTCAGCCGCTTTGAGAGGAAATGCCAGCAACAATCCGACACACACAATCGTAAAAACGCGCCCCATATTTATTTCCTTAATTCCTGGGTTTTGGATAAAGCTCATTTGTACGCCCAGATAGCCAATAAAAGGTTAATCCCATCCATTCATGCAACGAGGCGGAAAGCCGGCTGAGACCAGACCGGAGGCTTAGGCCGAGGCTAAAACCCGGATTGTTTTTCATGTGGTAGTCGACCGGATAGGCAATGGCGTTCCAGCCGGCTTGGCGAAAGCTGCCCATAGCGCGCGGCATATGAAAGGCCGAGGTAATGATAAGCCAACGTTGATCAAGTCTCGGCTTTATAATTTTTTTAGTCAGGGTGGCATTTTCCACTGTATTCCGTGACTGATTTTCAAAAATAATACGATTGGGATTTAAGCCAAGCGTCACTAAAAGCGGCTTGATAACGTCGGCTTCTTTTAAACCCTGCTTGCCCAAGACACCGGAACCGCCGGTAAATACCAGCTTGGCGTTAGGATATAGAAACGACAACCGGGCAAATTCGGTGAGCCGCTCGACCGCCCCATTTACGGCCACCTGTTTCCGATCATCGGTGATAAACTGATCGACCACACCGCCTAACACAATAATGCCGGTGATATTTTCCGGCAGTTTTTTGACCTGCGGAAAACGGTTTTCAAGATTGCCAAACAACAGTGTACCGATTGGTATAACTGTCACCACAACAGCAACCGCGGCCGTCGTGGTCAGCACAATCTTCGCTGCTTTCGCCCACTTGGTCCACAGCAGTCCGGTACCAACACAGAGAGCAATCAACAACAAATTGCCTGGATCAGCCAGAAACCACAGAATCTTAGAAAGATAGAAAAACATAATGTCGGTGATACCTCTCCCAGCATTTGAGAGCAACCTTGTATAATAATTAGGGGGACACGATACTAAATTAGGGAAGTACTCACACAGGCGGGGAAAAACTATGCCAAAAGAAAATACAGCTGTAAAAATCGGCTTTATCGGTCTCGGCGTCATGGGCATGCCGATGGTGTTGAATTTTTTAAAAGCCGGCACCGATGTCACGGTCTGGGGGCGCACGCCTGCAAAAATGGACCCGGCAGTTGAGGCCGGCGCGACTTTAGCCATCTCCCCCAAGGAACTCGCCGCCGCAGTCGATATCGTCTTCACTTGTGTGTTTGATGCTGACGCTGTTGAAGAAGTTGTCTTTGCACCGGATGGTCTCGCTGCAGGAGCCAACTCAGACATGTTGATGGTTGATTGCTCCTCTATCCATCCCGAGCGTGCCCGGGGCATTGCCGAGCGTCTCAAAGAAGCGAACAGCATGAGCTTTGTCGACAGCCCGGTTTCAGGTGGCCGCTTTGGTGCCCGCGACGGCACGCTGGTTTTGATGGCCGGTGGTGAGGACGCCGACATCGAACGTCTTCGGCCGGTCGTCACGCCGATTTCACAGCGGCTCACTCATATGGGGCCGGTCGGCTGCGGCCAAGCGACCAAGCTGGTTAACCAATCGATCATCGCCGCCGAAGTTGCCGTGATGGCGGAGCAATTTGCCGTCGCCGACAGCTATGGTGTGCAGGTATCAAGAATCCCGGAAGCGCTGGCTGGTGGCTGGGCCGATTCGACTGTGCTGCAGGATCACGCCAAGCGCATGATCAAAGCGGATTACTGGAAGACCGCTCCCGGTAATATGTTGAAAGACATGAACGCCGCCTGCGATATGGGCAAGCAAACCGGACAGCCGCTGCCCGTTACCTCAACCGTCACCGAGCTTTATCGTTTTCTCGGTGCTCAAGGCAATGGTGACAAAGGTCAAATTGGTTTGATGTATCTCTACAAACAGGACGCCCTCAAATAAGGAACGCATAATGCCGAAAAAAAATAAAGTGAAGAAAATCGAAGACCTCAGAAGTCAACGCTGGTATGGCCCCAACAATATGCGGGGCGTCAGTGCTCGGGCGCGCTCGCGGCAGATGGGGTTTGGCCCGGAAGACATCAATGACAAGCCCCGGATAGGCATCATCAATACCTGGAGCGACATGAACACCTGTCACTCCCATTTCAAAGATCGCGCCGAAGAAATCAAGCGTGGCGTTTACCAGGCGGGCGGTTTTCCAATCGAACTTCCCGCCATGTCCTTAGGCGAAATTCTGGTTAAGCCCTCGACCATGCTCTATCGCAATTTCCTCGCCATGGAAGCCGAAGAGCTAATCCGCTGTCATCCCATCGATGGCGTGGTTCTGATGGGCGGCTGCGATAAGACCACCCCCGCTCTCTTGATGGCGGCTTTGTCGATGAACATCCCGGCGATCTATATGCCGGCAGGCCCGATGCTGCGCGGTTTTTATGCAGGCGAGACCTTGGGCAGTGGCACTGATGTGCTGCGCTATTGGGCAGACCGGCGCGCTGGTCTGATCGATGATGAGAAAATGGAGAACATTGTCGGTGGTATGTCCAGATCAGCCGGAACCTGCATGGTGATGGGCACGGCGGCAACCATGATGGCGCTCTCGGAAGCGCTCGGCATGACCTTGCCCGGCGCCTCATCGATCCCGGCAGTTGATACGGCGCATGCCTTGATGGCCTCGGCCTGCGGGCGGCGCATTGTCGATATGGTGTGGGAAGATTTAAAACCCCGCGACATTATGACCGAAGCGGCGTTCGATAATGCGACAGCTGTCGATATGGCGATGGGTGGCTCGACCAACGCAATGATCCATCTGATTGCCATAGCGGGACGGGCCAGCATCAAGCTCGACCTCGAACGCTTTGATAAAATCTCGCAAAAAACACCGGTGCTGGCCAACATCAAACCCAGCGGTGAATTTCTGATGGAGGATTTTTACTATGCCGGCGGCATCCGCGGCCTGATGAACCAGATGAAGGATCATCTCGATCTCGAGCAAATTAATGTCACCGGCAGCACGCTCGGCGACTCGATCAAAGACCAGCCGGTTTATTTAGAGGACGTGATTAAATCCACTCATGATCCATTATACCATGAAGGTGGCACTGCGATCCTGCGCGGCAATCTCGCCCCCGATGGCTGCGTGATTAAACAAACCGCCGCTGATCCGAAGTTCCATCAACACGTTGGTAAAGCCGTGGTCTTTAAAGACTACACTGACTTGAATTTGCGCATTGATGATCCTGATCTGGAGGTCGACGAGAACTCGGTGCTGGTGCTGCAAAATGCCGGACCGATTGGCGCACCGGGCATGCCGGAATGGGGCATGCTGCCGATCCCGAAAAAGCTATTGGAAAAAGGTGTGCGCGATATGGTGCGGATTTCGGATTGCCGCATGAGTGGCACGGCCTACGGCACTTGTGTGTTGCATGTCGCCCCGGAAGCAGCGGTTGGTGGCCCACTGGCGCTCGTGCAAGATGGCGATGAGATCGAGATTGATATCCCAGGGCGAAAAATTCATCTGGATGTCAGCGAGGAAGAATTAGCGGAGCGCAAAGCCACTTGGTCACCTCCGGTCTATCCGGCAACCCGCGGTTATACAGCGCTCTATGCCAAACACGTCACCCAGGCGAATGAAGGCGCGGACTTTGACTTCCTCCACGCCGGCGATGAAACGCCTGAGCCCCTAATATTTTAGTGATATTTTGATGCACTCCATCCCCGCTTCTAACGTCGAATGCCTTCTCGAAAGCCACTCCCGCGTAGGTGAATGTCCGACTTGGAGCGTGGAAGAACAGTGCCTCTACTGGATAGATATTGAGGGAAGATTGTTTCACCGCTGGGACCCCTCCTCGGCAACGAATGAAAGTTGGCAGACGCCCGAGCGCTTTGGCTCCTTCGGTATGCGTAAAGGCGGCGGTTTTGTTGTCGCTACCGAAAACGGCTTTCATTTTTATGATCCGATGAGTGGTGACTTTTCAGCCATAATTGATCCCGAAGCCGACAAGCCCAACAACCGCTTCAATGATGGCCGCTGTGATCGGGCCGGGCGCTTTTGGGCCGGCACGATGATTGATCAGGGACCGAATGAACCCGACGCGGCGCTCTATTGCCTGGACCCAAACGGCGAGGCAACGCTCAAGCAGGACGGCATTATCTTAGCCAACGGCC
Source organism: Rhodospirillaceae bacterium (assembly GCA_018649245.1). Classification (GTDB taxonomy): domain Bacteria; phylum Pseudomonadota; class Alphaproteobacteria; order Rhodospirillales; family UBA2165; genus TMED23. Next base: position 10,959 of record JABIIH010000151.1, read on the forward strand.
TGGCCTGGAGCCCGGACAACAAAACTATGTACTTCGCCGACACCCGGATGGCACTCGTCTGGGCCTATGATTTTGATCTTGATGATGCCGCGCTTTCCAACCGCCGGGTCTTTATCGAGTTCCAAGAAGCTGACGGCGTGCCGGATGGGGCAACGGTCGATACGGATGGCTGCTATTGGCTGACCCAACCCCGCAGCTGGACCATCAAACGCTATACACCGGCGGGCAAAGTCGATACCGTCATTGAGCTGCCGTTTGAGCGCCCGACCATGTGCGCCTTTGGTGGGCCGGATTTGCAGACGCTCTATATTACCTCGCTCGGCGAGTTTTTGAGCGAGGAAGAAAAAACCAGCCGCCCGCTAGAAGGCGGTTTGTTTAAAGTAGAAGTTGAGGCCCAAGGCCTGCCCGAACCATACTTTGAGGGATAACCAAACATGACCGATAAAACTTATGTCCAAACTTTGATCGACTATAACGCCTGGGCCAACGAGGTTTGTTATAAATCGGTGATGGCATTGCCCCCGGAGGAGATCAGCAAAGAGCGCCCTTCCCTATTGGTTTCGATCCTGGCCAGCCTCAATCATTTGCTAGCGATGGACGAAGTTTGGCTGGCTCACATGACCGGCGGCACGCATCCTTATACCGAGCTCCGCGCCATGATTACCGAGGATATGGCTGAGCTTTGGCAGAAACGCCAGGAGATGGATAAAACTCTCACCGACTACACGGCAGGTCTCAGCGAGGCGGAACTATCGGAAGTCATCGACTACACCATGATCGAAGGCAAGCAAGGCTCACTATCCCGGGCGATGATGCTGTCGCATTTGGCGCTGCATGGCAATTATCACCGGGGCTGGATCGCCGGGTTGTTCGGCCAAATCCCGCAACTGCCAACAGCCAGCGACCTCCCGGTTTATGAACGGGCTTTGCGTGAGGGCGGATTACCGGCTATGCCTTAGAATTACCGCGGTGGCCAGGTCCAGTTGGCGATGTCGCGGATCGCTTGCGGTAGATCGAAGGTGGTGAGAATAAATTCGGTGCTGACCGAGAGCGCCAAGGCTCCCATTAGCGAACACAAGATACCCATCATCACCCAAAAGCCAAAAGCTTCATGCTCCCGGTTGATCAACCAGGCAAACAGCACTTGAAAGATCACGGTGGTTTGCTGGATCGGCGCGACCACGGTCACGGGAGCGACGGCGAGTGCCATAAAGCGCAGCATTTGTGAAATGCCGATAGTGAAGGCCGAGCCAGTAAACCATTTGGCCGTCACCCGAGACATTGACGTTACCCGCATGAGACGTGCTGGGTGGGCGATCACAATCAGCATGATAATAGCGGCCGCACCATATGAGATAATGCCGCCGGCGATGCCCGCCGTTGGACCATTTCCGGCCAGGGCAGCCCGGATAAAGATCGCGCTGGAGCCAAAGCCGATGGCCGAGCCAATACCGTAGAGTATCCCTTCAGTGTAATTGGGCTGGAACGAACTGGCGGTATTTTTCGCTGCTTTAGCACTAAACTTTTTACGATCCCGCAGCATGATAAACGGCCCAACCAGCAGCAGCAAAATGCCGACCAGGCGCAAGGGAGTCAACGATTCATCCAGCAGCCACACTGCCAGGACCAAGGTCAGAATAATATTGGTTTGTTGAATTGGGCGGACCAGATTAGCCCCCACCGCTTTGATCGCCCGATAATTACAATAGCGGCCAAAGATAAAATGAATGATGCCACCAAGCGCCAGCAGAATATAGGCGCGCCCGGAAAACTCCCACAACATGCCAAAGGAGCCAGCGCTGAGGGCGGCAATGACAAAGATCGGCACACCGAGCGGCACCGAGATCGCCATGCCCTGCAACACCGTACCTGTCAGCACGGCGCGCCGCATGGTTGCCGAATTGAGACCAAAGAAAGCAGCCGAAGCGAGCGATAAAAGTGAGCCGAGCAAAATTATGCTTCTAGATTTTTAATTAGAATGGTCCCCAGGCACGCTGGACGGCTGGACGGGCCTCAATCACATCATGCCAGCGTTTGAGATTGGGATACTCATCCAAGCCGATCCGCTCGACACCATGAATATGGGTGTCGGGGTACATCGAGATATCGGCAATTGAATAATCACCCGCCATATACTCATTGTCAGCCAAATGACGGTCGAGGGTGCTCATCATATCGCGCAGTACCCCATCGTAATACGCCTTGGCTTCCTCAATCGGCTCCGGCGCACGCACCCAGAAATAGCCGAACTGCTGCGCCAGCGTGGTGTACGTCGCCGAGCCATAAAACAGCCATTGGTCGACCTTAACCCGCTCAAGCGGATCGGCCGGATAAAGACCGTTACCCGCCTTAACGGCAACATATTTCAGGATCGCGCCGGATTCGCACAGTGATATCGTGTTGCCGCCTGGGCCATCGTGATCGATGATCGCCGGTATTTTATGACCGGGGCTGATTTTAAGAAAATTCGGTTCAAACTGTTCTTGCTTTGGAATATTCACCGGCTTGAGCGTATATTCGAGGCCGCTTTCCTCCATCATTTGGCGCGCTTTGAAACCGTTATCCGTTGTCCAGGCATATAAATCGATCATGTTTCCCCCTGTTGTTTTATAGTTAATGTGCCGTTCGCATTTTCAGGAAATTCGGCAGCAAAGCAACTACTGCCATGCCTAAGCCAACCAAAGGCAGCATAATGCCCGGTGCAATTAGCAGCAAGCCACCAGCGAAGAGCACTAATCTTTGCACGATATTTACCAATCCAAACATATAGCCGCGAATGCCACCGGCCAGCAAAGTCGCGCCTAGCGCCGCCGTGACAACCGCCATAACGATCTCCGGCAAGGTACCCCGCATCAATAAGGCCGGGTTATAAACGAAGGCAAAGGGTATCAGGAAAGCAGCAATGCCCAAGCGCACCCCTTCCCAACCGGTTGCCCAAACCTTGCTGTTGGCAATACTGGCGGTGACAAAGACGGCGATACAGGTCGGCGGCGTAAAGAACGAAGCCAAACCCCAATAGATAACAAACAGATGCGCGGCGATATCCGGCACATCCAAACGCACCAGGGCCGGCGCCATCAGTGTCGCCAGTGTAACGTAAGCCGGTGTCGCATCCAGCCCCATACCAACAATCAGGCTGACTATACCGACAAATAGCAACGTCAAGGTCAGATCACCGCCGGCCAAATCGACAATAAAGCGGGATACTTTGATGCCGACGCCGGAAAGCTCCAAGGCGCCGATCATGATACCAACTGCTGCAGTGATTGAGGCCACAGTAATCCAGCGGCGGGTGCCTTCATCAAAGGCCCGCATTATATTCAGTGGGGTTAGCCAATGATCGCGGTTCTTGGAGAAAAAACTGACGATAAAAACCACACCGCAGGTAAAGATGCCCGACATGCCCGGCGGGAAAGACTTAACCAGCAAGAAATAAACCAGCGCCGCCATTGGGATCAGATAATACCAGCCACCGATAAAGACCGGCCAGAATTTTGGAATCTCCTCGCGGGGCAGCGCTTCAATGCCATCCCGATGCGCCTGCAGATGTACTGAAACAAAGACAATCAAAAAATAGAGGCCGGCTGGAGCTGCCGCAGCAATGACGATGGTGCTGTACGAAACTTCTATCCACTCAGCCATAATAAAGGCGATTGCACCCATCACCGGGGGCAAAATCATGCCGCCGGTGGAGGCCACAGCTTCGACCGCTGCGGCGAAGGCCGGGGTATAGCCAATCTTTTTCATCATCGGGATGGTGAAGACGCCGGTGGTTGCAGAATTACCGGAAGGTGAGCCCGAGATTGAGCCGAACATAGCGCTGGCGACAACGGCAGCTTTCGCTGGTCCGCCGCGGGACCAGCCGGTCAGTGCCAGAGCCATATCCATAAACCAACGGCTAGCTCCAGCCCGGTCCATCAGCGCGCCAAAAATCAGGAAGACAATAACAATATTGGCGGCGATGCCTAGAGGTAGTCCGAAAATTCCCGCGTTGCCGACATAGGTGCTGTAGAGCAAGCGGTCGAGCGGATAGCCTCGTCCATAGAGCAAGCCCGGCAGAAACTTCTGAAATATTGTCAGCAGCACCATCAGTACAATGATGATAGGCAGTGCCCAACCAGTGGTCCGGCGCACGGCTTCCAAGACGGGGATTGCCAGCATGCCTGCGAGAATAATACCTTTGGTATCGAGATAGCCGTATTCGCCGTAATCCAAAATGCTTTCATGAAAAAAGATAACAAAGCCCGCGCCGGTCAGCCCGGATGCCAAGAGCAGCCAATCGTACCAGGGAACTTTGCGAAAGCGGCCCTCGGCTTCGGTATCTTCACCATGCTTTTTACCGCCAGCCGGCAGCAGCAGGTAAATCAGGATTATGGCTGAAGAAATACTGACGGCTAGGTGTACTTCGTGGGGTACAAATATACGGAACCAGGTCGGAATCTGCCCCACTACGAGAAAATGGTAGATCGCGATAACCGAGGTTAGCCCCACCAGAACTTTGTTGCGGTTCATCTGTTTCCTACACCTGACAAGATGGAATAAATATACCGCCGCCCGGCTGGGCTAAATTGGCTCAACCGAGCGGCGGCACTTAATATAGCACTTAGCCGGATTTGGCGATAAGCGCTTTCTGGTTGGCTTCATGAACTGATGTCCAGATGCCTTTTTCTTTAAAGTAACGAACAGCGCCCGGATGGAATGGCAGAGCGACATTCTTGAGCACTCGTTTGATATTCCAAGCCCGCGCAGCTTTGTGGTAGGTGGCGAATTCCTTGGTGTTTTCGAGAATTGCCTTGGTCACTTTATAGACCGTGTCGTTCGATACTCCTGGGCGGGTCAAGAAATAAGAATTCAAGCCCAGCATGTGAACTGGCTTATTTTGATTTTTACCAAAAGAGCCCGGCTTGAAATCAGCGCCCCAAAACATAGGGGGCAGATGCTTGAGCATGGCGTCACGAGTGGCTTTAGATGGATAGTAGAAATTCATCACGCCATCATGGATCGGTTTTTGCACCTGTGGTGAGCGCGAGCTAAACGGCATCACGGCGGCATCGACACTGCCGCCCCGAATGGCCTTTACCAGCTGCCCGGTATTGGTCGTGGCGACTAAATTCATCGAACCTTTGTTGAGACCGTTAACTTTTATGATCGCATCCATCACCAATGCAATTTCCGGCAATGACCGGCGGCTGGCAATAATGGTCTTGCCGTTAAGCGCCTTAATCTCTTTGATGTTGGCACCATTGCGTAATAACAACCAGCGATTACTGGCTTGAGCCTGAACCACCAGCCGCACCGGCACCTTGCCTGATTTCTTAAAGCTGTAAGTGCCATTGAAGCCGGAGAATGCGGCAAAGGAATTGGCCAAGGCAAATTCTACCTTTTTAGCCCCGAGGCCCCGCACATTCGCAGACGAGCCACCAACCGGCTCCGCTGTCGCATTAATCTTGGCATGTTTGGTAATGACTTCTGAGGCGCCGACTATGATGGTGTAAAAAACACTGCCGACACTTGAGGTACCAATTCTGACCGCATCCTGGGCTGAGGCTGAATTAATTTGCCCCAAACCAATTAATGCAGCAACTAAGGTAATGATCGTTTTTTTCATTTTGCACTCCCTTCTAAAGTTGACGTAAATACAAATTCAATTTTAATTTTCAAAAAGATGCGGCCATTTTTTCATGACCCTGTCCTTCCATTCCGGACTTGATTCAGCGACCCTTGGAAAATCGTCCTTCCAGCCCCAAGGCCGGCAGGCATCAATAATGCCGCGATTATTCTGATACGGCGGTCCCTGCAACATGGAATCAAGCGGTGTTGACCAGGATTTATGGATAAAACTGGTATCATCCGGAGGGTCACAACGGGTCGACATCGCCCAAACAACATCAAAAATATTCGCGGGATCGATATCTTCATCGACGACAACGACCCAGCGTCCAGCGTAATTGCCGGCATGGCAGTTGGCCGCCAGCATGGCCGCTTGCGTCGCATGGCCCGCATACATTTGTTTGATTGAAATAACATTGAACAAACGTCCAGCGCCGGCTTCATGACACCAGATACCTTCAACACCCGGCAAACCAGCTTTTTCGATCTCATCCCAGATCATGGCTGATTTCACTGCCGCTCGCGCAAAAGTAAAATTCGCCGGCGGGCGC
>JABIIH010000198.1 GCA_018649245.1 Rhodospirillaceae bacterium
CGGTACTGATGCGGGTCAGCCGTGCTGAAGAATTTGCTATCGGCAAAGGACGTCCAGGCTTCCAAGGCCGGCTTAAAGTCGGTTTCCGCAAAGATGGCCGGATCTTGGCCGCCGATATGTTCATCGTTCATGACAATGGGCCAAACACCGGTTTTTGGGATTTCCGCAATGCCGGCAGCTCGTTCTCGATTGTCTTCCAGCCGGAAGCGATGCGGTGGCAAGGTATTTCGGTGCTGACTAATACGCCAGTGCGTGGACCGCAACGTGGTCCAGGCGAAAACCAGACGGCAGCGGCAGTTGAGCCGATTATCGCCAAAGCCGCGCGTAAATTGGGTCTCGACCAGGTTGCTATTCGCCGCATTAATGCGCCGGATAACAACGCCAAATACGGCGCCAAGCAAGGCCCGGTCACCAGTGCATATCTTAAAGATGCGCTGGATAAAGGCGCCAAAATGTTTAATTGGGATGAGAAGAAAAAAGAGAGTGGTAAGAAAAACGGCTCCAAAGTCATCGGTGTCGGTGTTGGCTCAGCCTATCATTCAGCAGGTGCTGCTGGCTTTGATGGCTTGGTCCGCATTATGCCCGATGGCAAACTTCATGTTCATTCCGGTTGCGGCAATCTCGGCACCTATTCTTATGCCGCGACAGCTCGTGCGGCAGCGGAAGCGCTCGGCGGAAGCTGGGAAAATATGGTGATTGAACGGGGTGACTCTCGTAAAGGTCTGCCATTCGTACTTGGCCAATTTGGTTCCAACTCAACCTATACCCAGACCAGAACCAACTGGGCTGCGGGCATGGATGCCAAAGCCAAATTACAGGAGATTGCTGCCAAAGATCTTGGTGGTGCTCCTGGTGATTACGATACCACCGACGGCAAGGTGTTCAACAAAGCCAATCCATCTAAATCGATGAGTTGGGCGCAAGCGGCCAAACGGGCGATTGAATTGGGCGGCAAATATTCCGGCAAGGAAATGCCCAAAGACATCAACCCGATAACCAAATGGGCGACGGCAAGTATTGCCGGAACCGGCTTAGTTGGGGTGACTAAAGACAAACGACCGAAAAAGGGCGTTACGCCTGGCTTGGTGACAGCTTTCGTTAAAGTCGAAGTTGATACCGAAACCGGTAAAGTCGAGGTCTTGGATCATGTCGAAATCGCCGATTGCGGCACAGCCGTTCATCCCGCCAGCCTAGCTACTCAGATTAAGGGTGGCGCGGTGATGGGTTACGGTATGGCGCTCTCGGAACGTTATGTCTTCGATCCAAAACTCGGCATGTCTTTTAACGGCAGTCTCCATAACAGCAGACCGCAGACGATCTTAGACGTACCGTCTGAAATGACAGTTGATAATGTTGGCAAACCCGATACGTCAAATCCGGTGGGCGCTAAGGGCGTGGGTGAACCCGTTCAAGGTGCTGCGACAGCTGCTATTTTGGTGGCTATATCGGACGCGCTGGGTGGGCATATGTTTAACCGGACCCCGGTTGTGCCTGACATGATCATCAACGCGGCAGCGGGGAGGCCTCAGTCTTATAAGCCTCTCGCCGTCAATACACAGTAAAGGAGAGGTGCTATGTTAAGAGATATGATGTCTACTTTCGAACTTCAGCAGCCCTCCAGCGTTGCTGATGCTCTGGCGATACTCAAGAAAGCCGGTAAAGACAGTTGGGTTATGGCAGGCGGCAATGATAGCCTGACTTGGTTCAAAGATCGGGTGAAGCAGCCTAAGACGGTTGTCGATATCTCCGGTATTGGTGAGCTCAAAGGTATACGTGAAGGCGCCAATGGTGTTGAAATTGGCTCGCTCACGTCACTGACCGAGATCGTCAATAACAAGACGATTAAAGCGAAATTCGCTTTGTTGTCTGATTCGGCAGCCAAAGTCGCCTCTCCGCAAATCCGCAACACCGGCACCATCGGCGGTAACGTAGCCCAAGATACGCGCTGCTGGTATTACCGGGGTGGCTTACCGTGCTATCGGGCGGGTGGCAATACCTGTTACGCTGATACGCCGACGGCAATGAACCGCGAACATACGTTGTTCAATGCCAACCGCTGTGTCGCCGTATCGCCTTCCGATATCGCGCCGGCTCTCGTTGCCTTGGATGCCAAAATGGTTATTCAAAGCAGTGGCGGCACCAAGGTTGTCGATGCAGAGAAGTTCTTCGTCGGACCAGCTGTCGATATTCTTAATATGACCATTTTGAAACATGGTGATATTTTGACGGCCATTAGAATTCCCAATACCTGGGCAAATGCGACCTTCTATTTTGAGAAAGTCGCGGATCGTGAGGTCTGGGATTTCCCCTTGGTCAATGTCGCCGCAGCGATGAAAGTCAGTGGCGGTACAATTAGTGATATGCGTATTGCTGTCGGTGGCGTTGAAGCGGTGCCAAAACGACTGCAGGTGGTTGAAGATCTAGCCAAAGGCCAGAAAAAAAATATCGATGTGGCCAAATTGGCGGCTAAGGCGTCCGTACGTGGGGCCAAGCCATTGAACTTTAATCACTTCAAAATTCCACTAATGGAAAATCTTATTACCCGGGCCTTTCGGGATTCGTGATCGAGGTGGAATTATTTCGCGTTAGTAAAAATGCTTGGGGCCAGGAGACTCTACTCGGAGTCTCCTGGGACCTGACATGGGTGTTTATCGGCGCTGCTTTATTGTTTATCCTCGTTCACATCATCTACAAATGGTTGCTCGCACCCAAAGCAGGTGAACCCCAATAATACGCCCCATCAATATGCCTAAGACAAAAAGGTAGTTTCCAGGCCGTGAATTCCCAACCCACTCAAAATACTGAAGACAACGCCAAGAAAGTTGTCCGGCACAAACTGCCTGACCGGATTTATCATTGGACTATGGCACTCACGGTCATTGTTTTGCTTGTTACGGCCTTTCTGCCGATTGCCGGCTTAAAATTTCCCTGGGTGACAGTGCATTGGATCGCCGGCGTTATTCTTGGCGTGATTGTTTTTATTCATATTGTCCGCGCCCTGATATGGCAGGAACGCGCTGCTATGAATATCGGGCTCAGCGATATCAAACATGCGCTGCAGGCTTTCAAATGGGTCTTGCGTACCAGCAAGCAGCCACCCGACCGACCGGGAAAATATCCCCTGTTACAAAAACTTTATCACCACGGCATCGCCGTGATCGTTTTGGTTTTGATCGGCACAGGGGGCGTTATGTTGGCTAAAATCGACACACCCTTTTGGCAACGTAATCCCTATATGTTGTCGGCTGAGAATTGGGGATATATTTATGTCCTGCACGATCTGGCGTCCATGGCCGTGCTGGCGTTGCTGATGATCCATATTTACTTCGCCATCCGGCCGGAAAAACTATGGATTACCCGGTCGATGATATTAGGCTGGATTACCAACCAGGAATACAAAGACAATCACGACCCCGATGCCTGGGTCATCGAAACCGATAAATCAAAATAATATTGGATACAAAAAATGCCTCAAGACCTTAAAGCCGACCTGAAAGATCGCATAGATACCATTGAAGAAGCCTTTGAATATATGATGGCTTATGCCGCACAAGGGCAGGATCACGAAGACCCATCCGAAGGGGGTGGTATTCGTTCCTGGTTAATCAAGGCTGCCGCAGCCCTGGAAGATTTGCCTCAACTGGCGCAAACTCGCACCACTTCGGTAACCAGTATAGAGGCTGGAGATTGGGCAGAGTTTTTAGAGACCGTGAAGACCGATTCTGCGCGTGCCCGTACTCTGATCAACTTTGCCTTGGCGCAGCCGAATCTCAACTCTGAACTGGTTGATAATTTAAACGCCACCAATCATGTCCGGACGATCTTAACCGATATTTTCTTGCTCGATTCAGCCTTTGAGGCGCATGAGCAGACGTAGTCTTTGAAGGTTAATTTTTCCCATTTTTGATATATACTTTTAAGCTGATTTTACCGCTGCCACTTTAGGCATCTGAGAAAAGGTTTCTAAAAAAAGTATGCCCGGTCATCGCTCTGTAATATCGATTTTTTTGACGGTCTCGCTGGTTCTGTTATTGGCCAGCGTAACAGTAAGCGCCGGAAGCCGGAATCTGCAAACTTCCGCTCACCAGACAGTTTCCCAAAAAGGCTTGTTTAAAATCTCCCTGACCGGCATCACCAACGCCGCGCCCTTTAACAAATTGCATCATTGGCATATCCAACTGACAACGCGCCGGGGCAGGGTGATATCCGACGCCACTATTGATGTTACCGGGAAGACGTTGGATCACGACCATAATTTGCCAACATCGCCAAAGGTCAGCAAAGAGATTGAGCGCGGCCACTATCTTCTGGAAGGCGTGAAGTTCGACCGGCAAGGCGCGTGGCAGCTCAAATTGAATATCAACACGCCGGCGGGGCGGGACGTGGCAGTGTTTAAAATCCCGGTGGATACCGCGATCTGGGCCGACTGGCATGATGGCTGGAGCGCAGATGAACGGCGGATACTAAAGTCGCTCTGGCTTGGCTCATTGCCGGAAGCCGCACCTGATCCCAGCAATGCCGTGGCGGCCAATTCAGCCGCCGCTGATTTCGGCCATCGCCTGTTTTTTGATACTCGCCTTAGTCAAAATGGCGAGGTTGCCTGTGCCACCTGCCATATCCCTGAACTGGCCTTTACCGATGGCCGCAAAATGGCCCAAGGCATTGGTCAAACCCGCCGTAATGCACCGACCATTATCGGCGCTGCATATAGTCCATGGCTGTTTTGGGACGGTCGCAAAGACAGTCTGTGGTCGCAGGCTTTGGGGCCGTTTGAAAATCCGGTCGAGCACGGCACCAGCCGCGCTAAGATCATCGCCGTGGTGAGCCGGGATCAGGATTACCGCCGCCGCTATCAGGCGCTCTTTGGCGCATTGCCCAAGCCCGGAGATCGGGCTGGCATCACGCGTGCCTTTACCAATCTAGGTAAGTCGATTGCTGCCTATGAACGCAATATTATGCCGGCGCCGACCAAGTTCGATAGATATGTTGAAGCAATACTAAGCAATAAAAAACCCGCGCCGAAAGATCAACTATCCATCGAGGAAATCGCCGGTTTAAAGGTTTTTATCTCCGACAATCAGGGTCAATGTATTCGCTGCCATAACGGTCCGATGTTTACGGATAATCACTTTCACAATATCGGTTCTCACATTGTCGGCGAGGATGCGGCTGAGCAGGGACGCGCTACGGGAATTCACCTCGCCCTGTCAGACAAAACAAATTGCCGCAGTGAATTCAATGATGATGTTAAATTAGATCAGAAAGCAGCCTGCACCGAGCTGCAATTTGCCCGGCAAAATTCTACTGAGCTTGTGGGCGCGTTCAAAACGCCGACCCTTAGATATTTGGCTCAAACAGCCCCCTACATGCATGCCGGTCAGTTTGGCACTTTGGAAGATGCTATCTGGCAATACCGTGATGTGCCACACGCAACCGTCGGCCGTTCAGAATTACGCGACCTTATCATGAGCGACGCCCAGTTTCGCCAAATTGAGGATTTCCTGGCGACCCTCAACGGACCGATCCGGGCGCCGGCGAAATATCTCAAGCCGCCGGAATAGCTTGTAGATAAAATGGAAATATCAAGATAGTTAATTACCGGTAAGGTCTGCTTCCAGCTAGAAAATTCCTCTTTGACCAACACCTACTTGTGATACGGGTGATTGCTGAGGATACACTGGGCGCGGTAGATTTGCTCGATCAGCATGACGCGGGCGAGCAGATGGGGCCAGGTCATCGCCCCCATGGCGATTTTGAGCTGGGCTTTATCGAGAATAGTTTGATCGAGCCCGTCCGAGCCGCCAATCACAAAAGCGATTTCGCTAATACCGTCATCCTGCCAGGCACCCAGTTTTTTAGCCAAATCAGTGCTGGCAAGCTCGCGGCCGCCACGATCCATCGCCACCAGCGTTGCTCCTTTTGGCACGGCGCTCAGTAACAGTTCGGCTTCTTTGATTTTCAGTTGGGCCGGTTTAAGCGGTTTCTTTTCTTCGACTTCCTTGAGGGTCAGGGACCAGTTGAGCCGCTTGGCATAATCATCCCACAGGCTCTTTTCCGCTCCCGCCTTCATACGACCGACCGCAGCTATGGTAAGGTTCATCCGGCCACCTCCGGCGACTTAGCTTAAGCCGCTTCGCCGGGCTGGGGCATGGCGTCGCCCCAAATTTTCTCTAGGCCGTAAAATTCACGGATCTCAGGGCGGAATAAATGAACAATGATGTCGCCACCGTCAATCAGCAGCCAATCATTTTGCTCGGCGCCTTCAAGCGGAACTTCGCTCATCCCTGCAGCTTTAAATTTTTCCCGGAGATGTGTAGCCATGGTCGCAACCTGTCTTTGAGACGTGCCCGATGCGACGATCATGTAATCGGCAAAACTGGTTTTACCGGCGAGATTGATAACGACGACATCTTGAGCCTTATCGTCATCGAGGGACGCCTGAGCAACTTTCAAAAGTTTCTTCGAGGTTACTTTCGAAGCCGCTTTTGATTTGCGGGGCGCCTTAGCTTTACGAGGAATGGTGTGCGTCTCCTTTGCTGAATAAATTAAAGTCAATTAGTACAATTTAACTGCACCGATGCCGGCGCGAACCCGTGTCGCGGAAATGGCATCCGGTTTGATATTGAGAAAAGCCCAGGCGGGTGCTTGCCGTGCACTTAAGCGGTGGGCCTGAGTCTCATCAATGCGATATCGCGCAAACCGGCGCGCTGCAAATCCCGCTAACGCCCGATTAGTGTAGGTAGGTCGGGTGAAAACCGCAATGGGGACGGTGCGAAAAATGTTTTGCCAATCCTTCCATTTGGGAATTTGCATCAGGTTGTCCGCGCCCATAAGCCAGACAAACCGGGCCTTTGGGAACTTTTGCTTTAGTTTGGTCAAGGTTTCCGCGGTATAGGTTGAGCCCAGCTCAAATTCGATATCGGTGACCCGAATGCAGCGATCTTTGGCAATGTTTTCTGCAGATTCGATTCGGGTCCTGAGATCAGCCATATCGTCTGTTGGCTTCAACGGGTTTTGCGGCGACACCATCCACCAGATCTCATCGAGCTGCAGGAGCTTGAGCGCCTGACGGCTGATATGCAGATGACCGCGATGAGCTGGGTTAAAAGACCCGCCCAAAATGCCAATGCGCTTGCCGGCGAAGGTTTCAATATTGGTCAATAGGCTGTGTTCCAACTCCGAACCACTTACGACCGTACATGGCCATCGCCGCGGACGACATATTTGAACGTGGTAAGCTGCTCAACGCCAACCGGTCCGCGGGCATGCATTTTACCTGTGGAAATACCGATCTCGGCACCCATGCCAAACTCACCACCATCGGCGAATTGGGTCGAGGCGTTATGGACGGCGATGGCGCTATTAATACCATTGAGGAAAATCTCAGCTGTCGCCGCATCATCGGTGACGATGGCGTCGGTATGTTCGGTGCCATGCCGATTGACGTGATCCACCGCATCCTCGACGCCATTGACTTGGCGTACCGAAATAATGGAATCGAGATATTCGGTATCCCAATCTTCTTCCGAAGCCGCTATGACCCGCACATCAAGCTCGCGGGTTTCATCATCGCCGCGAATTTCACAGCCCGCTGCATTAAGGGCATCCAATATAGGCGGCAGATGAGTCTGCACGGCAGCGCGGTCAATCAGCAAAGTTTCGGTCGCGCCGCAAATGCCGGTGCGGCGCATTTTAGCGTTGACGACAATTTCCTTGGCCATTTCCGGGCTGGAATCAGCGTTCACATAGGTATGGCAAATGCCTTCAAGATGGGCAAAGACGGGTACCTTGGCTTCGGTTTGTACCCGTTCAACTAAAGACCGGCCGCCGCGGGGTATAATAACATCAATCGTGTCGGTCATGGTCAGCATCTTACCAACGGCTGCCCGGTCGGTGGTGGGCACCATTTGAATGGCTGCTGCTGGTAAATTAGCAGCCTGGAGACCCGCTTGCAGGCTTTCGAGAATCGCTCTCGAAGAATGGAAGCTTTCCGAGCCACCGCGTAAAATCGAAGCGTTGCCGGATTTCAGGCAGAGGCTGCCGGCATCGGCTGTCACATTGGGACGCGATTCATAAATCACACCAATAACGCCTAACGGCACCCGCACGCGCGAAATTGACAACCCGTTGGGGCGGTCCCAGTTTGCCATTATACTGCCAACCGGATCATCAAGTTTGGCGATGGCTTCCAGGCCGTTGGCCATACCGGCAATGCGGTCTTCGTTTAACTCCAGGCGATCAAGCATGGCCGAGGTCAGGCCTTTTTGCTCACCTGTGGCCATATCTTTGTAATTGGCCTGGATGATGGCTTCCGAAGTGTCGCGCAAAGACGTCGCGGCTTCGGTTAAGGCACGGTTCTTAGCTTCAGCCGGCGCGTTAACGAGCGCTTGCGCGGCGTCCTTGGCGGCCCTGCCGATTTCCTGCATAACTTCGTTAATATCTTTGTTGTCTGACATCGCAACTATCCTTAATTCATCACCAGATCATCACGGTGAATCATCTCATCCCGGCCACGGTAGCCCAGAAGAGCCAAAATATCACCGGTTTTATGACCCATAATGAGTTTTGCATCAGCCGATGAATAGGCGCTTAAACCGCGGCCGATTTCGTGGCCGTCTGAGGTTTCAATTGCCACCGCATCGCCCCGTTGAAAATCACCACTGATATTGGCAACACCGGCAGGCAGTAAAGAGCGACCATCTTTCAAGGCCTTAACCGCCCCGTCATCAATGGTGATGGTGCCCGTAGGCTGCAAAGTGCCGGCAATCCACTGTTTGCGAGCGGACTGAGGATTACCGCGCGGCAGGAACCAGGTGCAATTGGCACCATTTTCAAGCGCTTGCAATGGATTAAGCTGCTCGCCTTTGGTGATTACCATACGGCAGCCGGCGCCAAGACATTGTTTCGCCGCTGCGAGTTTCGTCACCATACCGCCGGAACTGTCACCTGAGGCGGCGGTACCGGCCATTTTTTCAATAGCGGGGGTGATTTCTGAAATTTCCGGGATCAGCTTGGCGTCGGTATTGGTGGCGGGATCAGTGTCATAGAGGCCATCAATGTCCGATAATAAGACCAGAACGTCAGCCGACACCATGGCGGCAACCCGGGCAGCCAGACGGTCATTATCACCAAAACGAATTTCTTCAGTGGCGACGCTGTCATTTTCATTGATCAAAGGTACCGCACCGACATCTAAGAGCGTCATCAGCGTCGAGCGGGCATTGAGATAACGCCGCCGGTTTTCGCTGTCATCTTGAGTCAGTAAAATCTGCGCAACTGACAGATTGTGGGTTTCAAAACATTCCTGATAGGCGTGGGTGAGGCGCACCATGCCGGCGGCAGCGGCGGCTTGTTTTTCTTCAAGGCGTAAATCACCTTGCTTGAAATTAAGATAGCGCCGGCCCAATGCGATGGCACCGGAAGAAACGATAATTACCTCTTGCCCGCGCGCGCGGCAACGTTCGATGTCAGTGGCCAGGCCTTCCAGCCAGCTCCGATGAAGACGCCCGGTTTCCTGGTCAACCAGTAAAACCGAGCCAATTTTGATAATTATTCGTTTGGCATCTTTGAGATAAGCGGCGTTACTATTCATTGACCGCCTCCGCTGCTTTTTCTTTGGCGCGGTAATCGGTGACGGCTTCAGAAAGACGGCGCAAGGCCTGCTCGACACCCATACCGGCGACACCGGAAATATTCATTACTTCCTGACCGGCAGCTGCTGAAAGTTCAGCGCTTTTCTCAGCAATCATATCTTCAGTCAGGGCATCTATTTTATTTAGCGCAACCACTTCGAGCTTGGCATCCAGATCAGCGCCATATTCCAACAGTTCGTGACGTACGGTCTTATAGGCACCGGCGACATCTTCTTCGGTGCCGTCAATTAAGTGCAATAACACACCACAACGCTCGACATGGCCCAAGAAGCGGTCGCCCAAGCCAGCACCTTCATGCGCTCCTTCGATTAGGCCAGGGATGTCGGCCAATACGATCTCGTCGCCATCGA
This sequence comes from Rhodospirillaceae bacterium, assembly GCA_018649245.1. Lineage (GTDB taxonomy): Bacteria > Pseudomonadota > Alphaproteobacteria > Rhodospirillales > UBA2165 > TMED23. The sequence goes on from JABIIH010000198.1 coordinate 10,004, forward strand.
CATAGCCAACGCCTAAATTGGGATGCAGGGTGGTGAAGGGATAATCGGCGATCTTAGGCCGAGCGCGGGTAACCGCAGCTAAAAAGGTAGATTTTCCCGCATTGGGCAGACCGATCAAGCCGGCGTCAGCAATCAGTTTTAGTTGCAGCCATAGCCAGATTTCTTCTCCGGGCCAGCCGTCTTCAGCGCGGCGCGGTGCTTGATTGGTGGCGGATTTAAAATGCGCATTGCCGCGCCCGCCGTCACCGCCTTTGGCAAGCACCACGTTCTGGCCGGCCTCGGTGAGATCGGCAATCATGAAATCCTGGTCTTGATCGAAAATTTGCGTGCCGACCGGAACCTTCAAAATTATATCTTCAGAAGCTTTGCCGTTTTTATTGCGGCCCTGGCCATGATCGCCACGGCGTGCCTTAAAATGCTGTTGGAAGCGGAAATCGATGAGCGTGTTGAGATTGTCAACACATTCCGCGATGATATTACCACCGCGCCCGCCATCGCCGCCATCGGGTCCACCGAACTCAATATATTTCTCACGCCGAAAGCCGACGCAACCAGCGCCGCCGTCGCCGCTTTTAACGAAAATTTTTTGTTGGTCGAGGAACTTCACGAGTTTTTCCTTAAACCTATTGGGTTAAATTAGCCTTACTTTGGGCCGGGCACTAAAAAAGGGGAATGGACAGCCATTCCCCTCATAAAATTCGGATTGGCTGTCTCTATGTTATGACAGCGGGTCCACACCGACAAAAGTTTTGCCAGCGCTGGTTTTCCGGAAAGCAACTTTACCTTCGATGAGGGCGAAGATCGTGTGGTCTTTGCCAATACCGACATTTTTTCCAGGGTGCCATTTTGTGCCCCGTTGACGAATGATGATGTTGCCGGCAACCACGGCTTCGCCGCCGTATTTTTTGACGCCAAGACGACGACCAGCTGAATCACGTCCGTTGCGGGATGAGCCGCCTGCTTTTTTATGTGCCATGACTAATTCTCCTTATTCTTCTTTTTTCTTAGCGGCAGCCTTTTTCTTTGGCGCTGCTTTTTGCTTGGTTGCTGTAGCTTTTTTCTTCGTCGCTGCCGCCTTTTTCTTAGCGGGGGCCTTGGCTTTTTCTACCGGTTTTTCAGAAGTTTCAGCCGGGGCTTTCGCTTCAGCTTTCGGTGCCTCTTCTTTCTTGGGCGCGGTTTTCTTGGCCGCTGCTTTCACTGCCCCTTTGCCATTGATATCCAAGACCCGCAAAACCGTCTGGTCTTGACGATGACCTTTGGTGCGTTTGTAGCCCTGGCGGCGTTTTTTCTTAAAGACGATAATTTTATCAGCCCGCGACTGATCCACGACTTCGCAGTTAACTGCGGCGCTGGCAAGCAGAGGCGCACCCACTTCCGGGTCTTTACCATCTTCTCCGACCATCAGCACTTGATCCAGTTTAACTTTGGCGCCGGCATCGCCTAAAAGCTTCTCAACAACGATGACGTCGCCTGGTGAAACTCTATATTGCTTACCGCCGGTCTTTATGACTGCGTACATTGTTCTCTTTTTCACTTGAATAATATTACCGTACAAAAACAGGGCACCAATAAGGAGCCCTCACGGAAGGCGCGGAAATTACCGGCCAAAGAGCAGATTGTCAATGGGTTTTGCCAGAATTTCGAGCGATTACTGACAAAATTGATTTAGATCATATGCTGAAATCAAAATCCTGCTAGAAAAGTTTTAAAATAAACTAAAATTAAGTGATTTTTGCAGTAAACAGCAAAGCCACCGGGGGCTATTTCCACGTTATGCCACGTACTATATTTGAACTGCCCAACGATTTATTAATTGGCCATATGCTGATTGATGATGATCATGCCAAACTTGTGCGTCTTATAAATGAGACCGGTGCGGCCTTACAGGAAAAACAATATCAAGAATCGACCCGTCTTATAATGGAATTCATCGATGGTATGAAACATCATTTTGATACTGAAGAAGCTATTCTGCTAGAGACCGAATTTCCCTGGATAGATGAACATATTGCCTCTCATCGTCAGGTTATATTAAAACTTCCCCGCTTAATCGACGAATGCGAAAAAGTTATAGACGGCGATCAAGCCTGGAACAAATTGATTGATAATCTGGTTGATTGCATGATGGAAGACGCTTTTAAAGCCGATATGGTGTTTAAAACCTTTCTCACCCAAAATCGCTCTTAATTACCTAAAAACACCACGCAACGCTGAAATATTTGAAAAATGGTTGAACGGTAATTGTGCTGACTGCGGAATTATTAATGGCTACCTGGCAGCAGCGCCTTCCGGGAGTTCAACCACAATTTCGATCCGCCGGTTCCGCTGTTGATTTTCACGCGACGTATTAGGAACGATAGGCTTGGTATCGGCGCGCCCGGTCGCAGAAACCCGCGGCGCGGCGAGGCCGCGATGACGTAATAGGCGATGGACGACCGAGACGGCCCGGCTGGTTGATAATTCCCAATTGGAGCGGAACCGTGCAGTGGAAATCGGAGAATTATCCGTATGCCCAGTAACAGTAATGATGCCTTCGGTTCTGGCGAGAATGTCGGCAATGCGATCCATGGTCGGAATAATCGGAGGCGAAAGACTGGCTTCGCCAGATCGAAAAGCCGATTGGGCAGGGAAACGCATGGTAATTTTATTACCCTCAATTAATAATTCCACAAGCTTGTTGGCCAGCTCGGCGGCGATGGTGGCTTTCACCAAATTTGCCAGCCGGTTGCGTGCTACCGTTTGCAAATAGCCAAGATTGCTGGAAGATCGGTCTTGGTTCTGGGAGCTTTGCGACCGTTCCGAATCTTTCTTTGGTGAGGTTTCTTTTGGTGCAATATTTACAGGTTTTATAATAATCGGCTGATTTTGGTTGAACGCCTCGGCCATCGGCCCGGCATTTCGTTTGAAACTATCGCTGTTGATATCGGAAAAAGACAACATTAAGACGAACATGGCCAACAGTAAGGCCATTAAATCGGCAAAGGTCACGAGCCAAACCGGAGCACCAAATTTTCTGGCTTTTGATTGGTCCGCCATAACCTGCTTTAAGCCGCCCGCCGATCTGACGAATCTTTTGATCCAGTCGTATAAGAATTGCCACCACCCCTCTCCCGCTGTTTTTCAGGCAGGAAAGGCTCGAGGATTTCGCGGGCCGCCGTCGGGTTCGCCATTTGCTGAACCTGAAAAATACATTCGATGATCAAGGCGCGCAGAGTTTTTTCACGCTCAGATTTGTCTTCAAGTTTGTCGGCGATAGGCAAGGCAATCAAGTTTGCCATCAGCACACCATAGAGCGTTGTCAGCAGTGCGATAGCCATTGCCGGGCCAATGGTCGTCGGGTCTTTCATATTGCTGAGCATTTGCACCAGGCCGACCAGCGTTCCAAACATGCCGAACGCTGGAGCGGCTTCGCCGATCGCTTGAAAAACGCGGGCACCGATTTCCTCACGTTGGATCGATTGTGCCATTTCCTGGGTTAAAATTTTGCGGATATAGTCGAGATCGCGTCCGTCCGCACACATCTGAATCCCTTTTCGGAAAAACGGATTGCGAATTTTTTCTTTTTCGAGACTAATCAAACCGTTTTTCCGGGCTTTTTTTATCAATCTGACCGCCAGGGTAATATAATCGCGTGGCTTTTCGCGGTCGTTCATAAAGGCAGCTCTCAGGCCGACCGGCATGGAGATAAATACGCCTGACAGCGGAAATTTAATCATGGTGGCGGCAAAAGTGCCGCCGACAACTATTAGGAAACCAGGCAGATTTAAGAAGATAGTAAAATCGGAACCGGTAAGAATGGCCAGGGAGACCACCGTAATACCAAAAGTTAATCCCAATAATGTTGCAATATCCATCGAAATATATTCTCCGTATTAACCCCGTAAACCGCCACTCGGGTGCAGACCCACAGCCACGCCAAGACGCGCGTTTTCAATAGTTTACATATAGGAACCCCAAATTGACAATACATGGTTATTTTAGTGAAAAACAGCTATTCGTTTCGCGTGATAGTCGTGGAGCTTTTAGCTTTTGATAAAGAGGTCATCCGACCTAATCGTAAGTCGTTGATATTTATGAATTAAATTAAGATTTATGCGGTCAAAATTGGCTTTTTTTGATATATTTCATGGTACTTAAATTTTTGCAATACACACCAAACTTATATGTCTATTTCCATTTCCAAGATATAAAGACCGCCGGCAAATCGGTCGACAGCGTAAACAATCTGATTCTCATCGACAAAGACATCATTGATTTGAACGGCCCCGGCGCGGGAACCTGTCGGCGCTTGCGGCACAAAATGGGCAATTTCCTGAGGTTGGTACGGATTGCTCAAATCATAGGAGCGTACACCGCCATTAAAGAAAGTCGAAAAAATAATATTGTTCGAGCGGTAAGCTGGTCCGGGCCGGTTCTCATGCAAATTATGAGAGCCAAAGCGGCCACCCAAATTGCGATATTCTTCAACCGGCGGCATCGGCAAGGTACTTATGGGGACGAGATTATCTTCCTGGCGCGCATCAACCACCCAGGTGAGTTTGGGCCAATCGGCAGCCCCCTCCTTAACACTTTCGTCGCTGACGATCAGCAGGTCGCGCTCGAGCAATGGCAAAACTGTATGCATAAAGCCGGGATAGGGCGGATGCGGGTTCCAAGATGAAATCGCTTTAGGCTTGGATTTGTCCGAAATATCCAAAATGAACATACCGCCATCCAAATAGGCGAGGTAGCAACGATCAGGCCGTTCAGGATAGACATTGGTATTGTGGGCCCTAAATCCGCTATCAAAAGTCGGGTGACGAGACGGTGGAGCTTCGGCATCGCCTTTACGGGTGCCGGGATACCACCAACGGCCAACTTCTTCCGGCTTAGACGGGTTTCTGACATCGAGGCAGCGGTAGAACTGGCTGTCTTTGGGATTGTTGGGTTCAAAATCCGGTGCACCACCGGCAAAATGAATAAATTCACCATCGGCGAACCACAATTGATGAACACCCATGGAATGCGGGCCTGAACAATCAAAAAACGATATCGATTTCGGGTTTTCCGGATCACTGATATCGAATAATTCAATACCCGCCGGCTCTTCGTTAAAGCCGGGCACTCCGAATTGATCGGCTGATTTCCAACATTGATAAGCGACTGCCATGATGTCGCCGGTGACTTCCAACGAATTGGACCTGACATGATCATGCGGCAGTTCGGTCTGGACAATAACCTGGGGGTTCTTGATGTCAGAGATATCGAGGCCGGTGAAGTTTTTTGGAGCACCCTCATGGGCCAGCCACATAATGCGCCGTCCGTCCTTGGCAATTTGAATGCCCATGCCCTCGCCGACACCGCCGAAACCCTCCAGCGTGTTCTGCGAGACTAATTTCATATTCCAGGCTTTGTCTTGAGACATCATCTCCCCCGATAGATTTTTAGAATTTTAGGGGCGAAGATTAACGTTTCAGATTAAATATGCCAAACCAATTGCGCCGGAAATTTGCGGTTATGAATTTTCCAGATCGCGCAGACGGTAGCGCTGTAATTTACCGGTCTGAGTTTTGGGCAGATCATCAATGAAGGTGATGGCGCGGGGATATTTATAAGGCGCGATTTCATTTTTGACATAATCTTGCAGTGTTTTCACCAGCTCATCTGTACCGTCAAAGCCATCTCTCAACACAATAAAGGCTTTGACGATATTACCGCGATCAGGATCAGGCGAGGCGATCACCGCACATTCCGCGACGGCTTCATGTTCCAGCAACACACTTTCGACCTCGGGACCGGAAATGTTATAGCCCGATGAAATAATCATATCATCGGCCCGGGCGACATACTTGAAATAGCCGTCTGCATCCATTTCATAAATGTCACCGGGATAATTCCAGCCGTTTTTTACGTAATTGGGCTGGCGGTCAAGGTCATCGAGATATTTACAGCCGGTTGGCCCCTGGACCGCCAGTTGACCCGGTGTGCCTGGCGGCACTTCATTTCCGCTATCATCGACCACGCGGGCGCGGTAGCCGGGGATGGCTTTGCCGGTAAAGCCGGCGCGCATTTCCTCTGGCGTCGCACCGACAAATATATGAAATAATTCGGTTGAGCCCAAACCATCGATCAATCGAATACCGGTCGCTTTATGAAAGGCTTCCCAAGTTGCTTTAGGGAGAGTCTCGCCCGCCGAGACACCTTGGCGCAGCGACGAGATATCATAATCATCAATCATATCCGCCATCGCTCGATAGGCCGTTGGCGCAGTGTAAATTTGTGTGATTTTGTATTTTTGAATTGTTTGCAGCACTTGATCGGGCAAGGGGCTTTCGAGAAAGCGGGTCGAGGCGCCAAACCGCATCGGGAATATTAAGATGCCGCCGAGCCCGAAGGTGAAGGCCAAAGGAGGTGTGCCGGTAACGATGTCTGCCGGTACTAACTTGCCGATATAGCGGCCAAATGTATCAGCCGCCGCCATCACATCCCGGTGGAAGTGCATGGCGCCTTTTGGCTGGCCCGTGGTGCCGGAAGTAAAGCCGATAAGAGCGATATCATCGGCGGCTGTATTTACGGTTTCAAAACTACCTGATTTATTTTCACAGGCTGTTTCCAGCGTTGCCGCTTCACCACCGCTGCCAGATTTTGAGAAATAAAGCGTATGCTTGATGCTATCGGTGAGTTCCAGAGCGCCAACCATCTCCTCGGCCAACTCAGTATCGCAAAGAGCCATTGAGACCTCGGCCTTGTCGATCACATATTGCAGCTCCCGGGCACGCAGCAGCGGCATGGTGGCGACACAGATACCGCCGGCTTTGAGGACGCCAAACCAAGCCGCCACCAGCATTGGCGTGTTCGGTGCCCGCAGCAATACCCGGTTACCGGTTACTAAGCCGCAATCCTCGGTTAGCACCTCGGCAATGCGATTAGCGCGATCTAACAACTCTCGATAGCTCCAAGTGGTGTCAGCCAAATGGAGCACCGGATTATCACCAAAACCCTGATCAATAGCTTTGTCCAACAATTCGGCAGCGACGCTCATATGGTCGGGATAGGCAGCCAATTCCGGCGTGCCGGAAAAATCAATGTTTGCAAGAGCCTCAGGCGGCGGCAGATTGTCGCTGGCAAATGTGTCTTGGTAGGCAGTTGGTACGCCACCCGGAAGTTTATTGGTCATGAGCGTCCTCGTTAGTCTTCGTCTCTCTCAGCCGTCTGAATGGATGCTTTCAGTTCACCTAATAAGGCATAAAGCTGCGACGCATCGTCGCGATCCAGATTGGCCATCAAATTATTTACCCAGGAAACATGAGCTGGGATCATCTCATCGAGTGCCTGTTTACCGTCAGTGGTCAGCCGAATATGTTGCACGCGGCGATCTTCCGGTGACGGGTCGCGCTTTATCAGCTTGTCCTCGACCAACCGATCCACCAGCGGTGTAATATTGCCGTTGGTTACCATCATGCGCCGCGACAATTCCCGCATCGGTTGGCCATCCGGTGTCCGGTCGACCTGTGCCAATACATCAAAGCGCGGCAAAGTGGTGTCAAATTTATCACGTAAATTCTTGCGCACTCTTCGCTCGATTAAATTGGCGCAAGTTAGCAGTCGCAGCCAAACGCGGATATCAAGTTGTTCGTCTTCGCTCAGGCCGGTTTCAAAATCACTGGCCGATTGGTTGCTGAGTTTATTTTTTTCTGAAGTTCCCGAGGATGGTGCATCTACCATAGGTCTAGCCTGTCCTAATTTTTTGGCCTTATTTATGGCCCTATTGTTATATTACTTTAAGTCTAAACTATTTAATATTAAAGCAAATTGGAAATTGGAACAAGGGGTGGCAGGTAGAAGTCGATGCTATCGTTGATTTTGCCAAATATCTCTCATCGCGGCGCCGAATTGCCGGGCGAATGCGGCACCGTCGCAGAGTGGCGAGCCAGCCACCCGATCCCGCAAACCCTGACGGAGCATTTTGAGCTCGGACAAATCTTTGGCCAATTCGGTCGCGATATTCACGTAAGCCGGTAAATCCCCGGCAATATATTTTGTCAGGCCCACGGTCGAGAGGTGACTGCTGGCATGGCGGCTGGCCGAAGTTGTACCTGGTAGCGTGACCACATGCACGCCCATCCAAAGAGCCTCGCAGGTGGTAATGCCGCCGGAATAGGGGAAAGTATCAAGGCCAATATCGACCGCGTTGTAGCGGGCTAGAAATTCTTTATGAGGCGCACCACCTTCAATTATTATCCGGTCCGGCTTGATGCCCTCGCCAGCAAAAGCACTTTCGATACGCTTGATATTAAATTCATCATCCAGACCACTATATTTAAGCAATATCCGGGAGTCGGGAACGGCGGCCAATATACTTGCCCAGGCGGCCAGGACCTCGCCGGTAATTTTCCGGGACTGGCTAAAGGAGCCAAAAGTAACATAGCCGTTTTGGTTGGCCGGCAGTTCGCCAACCGCCGGTGCATAGCTCGGCGGCTCATAGCACGAAAGGCCAGCCGGCAGCCGGACAACTTTTTCCGGATATAGATCATCTTCTGCCGGCGCCACGTGATAAACATCCGTCAATAAAATATCTATCGCCGACAAGCCAGTGGTGCCAGGATAGCCAATGCCCCAGCTTATTTGCACCGGGGCCGGCTTTTGGGCGTGCATCGACAAACGATTACCCTTGGTGTGGCCGGATAACTCAAACAAAATATCAATTTTATCGCTGCGAATTTTCGCTGCCAGCGCGTCGTCATCCAAATTGAAACTATCCTGCCATTGACGGCTGGCACCAGCCAGGCGGTTGGTCATATCATCTTTGTTGAGGCGGTCGGAATAGCAATATATTTCAAAATCTTTGGCCTCGATATTTTCCAGTAATTTAATCAGAAAAAAGCCGACAGGATGGCGACCAAAATCTGGTGAAGCGAAACCAAGCCGCAGCCGCCGGTCAGAATTCTTGCTTATTTTATGGCTTGGCCATTTTGCCTTTTGCGGTGCCCCGTGGTTCTTATCCCAGGCGCGATGGTAGTCATTGAGCAGGTGGGCGGTAATATGAGGATCATACTGATAGCAATAGAGTAAATTTGAATGGGTGCGGGGCTGTTCGGGCGCCAGATCAACCGATTTTTGATAGGCCTCCCGCGCTTTTTTGGGCTCACCCGAATCGAGCAGCGCATTGCCCAAATTATTAAACATCCGCGCGTTATCCGGTTGCAGCTCAATGGCTTTTTCAAAGCCCTCAATCGCTGCCGACAGTTGGCCTTCTTCTACATAGGCGTTGCCTAAATTGTTATAAGCGTCACTGTAATTGGGCTCAATCGCAAGGGCTTTTTTATAGTGGGCGATGGCTTCTTCATGGCGGCCTAATTTCGCCAAGGCAGAGCCATAATTGTTTAATATTTTTAAGTGATCAGGGTCGATGTCGAGCGCTTGCTGAAAAATCTCGAGCGCTTGCTCTGAGTTTTTACGGCTGACCAGCAAATTACCCAGATTGTTTAAATAATCGACATTTTCAGGCTTAATTTTGATGGCCTGACGATAGGCCGTTTCGGCTTGTTTGGCCTTATCCGCCCGGTTCAGGACAATGCCGAGATTATAAAAAGCCTCAGCGAAATTCGGACGTATTTTGGTGGCTTTTTTTAGCCAGTCGATGGCGATTTTCAGCTCGCCACCAAGATAGGCGATAAGCCCCAGCAATTGCAGCGCTTTCGCTTCGCTGGGATTGATCGATAAAATTTTCTGGCAGGTTGCTTCAGCTTCCGTGGCCAAGCCCTGGTCGAGCTGTTGCTGTGCGGTTGCTAACAAACTTGATGTATCGATGGTAACCTGACCACCCGCCGCCGCTTGGCGCCGTTGCTGTTTGGCAAGTTTGCGGCGTTCATTTCTATTCATTGCGGCAGGATAACGGCAATCGGCAGGTAACACCATATTCTCCTTACAGTAATGCGGATTTGCCGGTTGACGAAGACCCCGGAACTGCAATAGGTAGTCTCTCTGATGTAATACCATCAGCTTAATTGGTCGGGAGAGGTGCCAGAGTGGTTGAATGGGGCGGTCTCGAAAACCGTTGTGCTCGCAAGAGTACCCAGGGTTCGAATCCCTGTCTCTCCGCCACTTACCTAATAAAACAGCCATTTATTATGGTATAATTTATGTTGTATACCATTTTATATGCCAATTTGATGGCGCTTGAGGCTAACTTTCCTAGTTTAAAGTAGGCTGTATGAGCGAGGCTCCTAACTGTCTGTGTGTTCGACCCCCGGTGTCGAGGCTGCCCATCTGTTTGCATCTTACTGCGCCAAACTTAACGGCTGTGAAAGGTTAAGTGCGACCCCACCCACATGGCTCCGATATATGATCTGGGCACCTGTATAGGGCACCCCCGCATAAAAATATGCGATTTTTAGGTCGTGTATAGTTTGGTGATGGCCGCTTGCACCCCGAAAGCGGACTTTTTTTAGTATCGGTGATTGAGTCCGTTAATAGCCGAGGCTGTTGAAAAACTCAGTGATAAATAAGGTTTGAAATTTGCTTTTATTATAAGCGGACATTTTTGATCCCGCTTTCTGCCTATTTGGCAGCGGGATTGGTATTTTTTCTGCTTTTCTAACCCTTATTGCTTCA
>JABIIH010000014.1 GCA_018649245.1 Rhodospirillaceae bacterium
CGTTTTTACCCCCACCGAGGGTGGCGGCATCGGCGCTGTCGGCGCGCTGTTATTTGCCATCGCGCGCAAAAAAATGAACCTCAAGATTTTCTTTTACGGGCTGGCCGAAGCAGCCGAAACCTCGGCGATGATTTTCACCATTGCCTTTGGTGCCCTGATCCTCAACAATTTTGTCAATATCGCCGAGATGCCCAACGATATTGTCGATTTTATTAAATCACTCAATATCGCCCCAATCTATGTCATCCTGGTGGTGCTGCTGATCTACATTTTGCTCGGGACCATTATCGAAGGTCTGGCGATGATCTTTCTCACCGTACCGATTTTTGTACCGCTGGTCGACGCCATGGGCTTTGATTTGATCTGGTTTGGTATCGTCATGGTAATGGTGGTGGAGATCAGTTTGATTACACCCCCCATTGGCCTCAACGTCTTTGTCATCAAGTCCATGATGCCACATGTACCGCTATCAGCGATGTTCAAAGGCATCGCCCCGTTTTTCGCCGCCGATATTGTCCGGCTTATGCTGGTGGTCTTTATTCCTGGCTTAGCGCTTTGGCTGCCGAATTTATTGCGCTAGTTTTCGCAATTCCGACGTTCGCTGTTGCGCACCGTTAGCCAGCAGCGCCGTATCAGACCCGCCTAAGACAAACTGCACGCCCATCGAAATAAATTTTTGCGCGTGATCATTATTGCCAATGCCGCCCATACCTGCCCATTTGCCATGCTTTTTGCAGGCTGCTGTCAAAGCTTCAAAAGCCGCGACAAAATCCGGATGATCGGTTTGGCCGGGAATTTCCATAGTCGTCGAGAGATCATTGCCGCCGATCATGACGACATCAATGCCGTCAACGGCAGCGATATCATCGACTACCGCAATGGCCTCAGGGGTTTCGACCATGGCAACCGTTAGCGTGGTTGAATTGAACAGTTTCGCCACTTCTGCCGGCGGGCGAGGTTTATAAGCTAAATGAATGGGTGGTCCGCCGACATTTCGACGACCGATCGGCCGAAATTTGGTAACATCGGCAAGCGCCTTGGCTTCTTTAGCCGACCTCACATCGGGCATGACGATGCCAAGTGCGCCACCTTCCAAGGCCCGGGTCGCTAGCCAGTGCTGACCAGGTGGCACGCGGACCAGCGGTGCGATACCAGCATCTAAGGCAGCAATTGAGACATTGGCGCAAGCTTCAATACCGAGCGAACCGTGCTCCATATCGATAAACAGCCAATCGAAATCAGCTGCCGCCATGGTGCGGGCAATCGCCGTTGAATTGGTAATTCGCACGCCAATGCCGAGCGACAAATTGCCTTTCTTTAGCTGCTCCAGCGCTTGGTTTGTAATATCGTTCATTTTCCAGTCCCCATTTTATGGCATCGGCACCATAACATTTTCGCAGAATGCCGGCCTTTCTTGAAGCCGCGCGTAATAAGCTTCTACATGCGGTAGCTGTGGCCGCTCTATTGGCAGTGCATAAAAACGATGAACTGCGGCGCCAACCGGAATATCGCCCATCGTCAGAGAATTGCCTGCTACATATTCTTGATCGGCCAAATGACCGTTCAGAAACTCAAAATCCTTACCTAAAGCGATAACGCCTTTGGCCACTTCCTCATCATTGCGTTCTTCGGGAGGCACCCGGAATAAATTCCAAAATACCGCAACCACGTTTCGCCAATTATCCGAGGCCTGCCAATCCATCCAATAATCGGCTGCCGCCGCTTCACCCGGATCACTCGGCCACAAATTGCCATGGCTGTATTTATTTGCCAGATATCTGACAATGGTATTGGATTGACGGACAATTGTGCCGTTATCATCGAGCGTCGGCACGCGCAGTTGCGGATTGAGCGCGGCGTATTCGGTCGTCTCCAAACCGCCCGGTTTATCTTCTTTGAAGACCCATTCAAATTCGAGATTTAATTCAGCGAGAATCCAGGATGCCTTTTGAACATTGATCGAAGTTTTCCGACCGTACAGTTTCCGCATGTTTTATCCTCTGATAATATTTGGAGATCAGGTAAGATTTACGTGGAATTGATTACTCGACAATTTCATATTTTGTATCCTGGCCCAATTTTCCCAGCAGATTATTTATTTCTGATTTCAGCTCAATCATGCGCAACTCGCGACCGACCGCAATATTATTAAACGTTTCAATTTCATCCATTTGTTCGCGAAGTTCTTTTTCGGCTTCAATATATCTCGTAACGTCGGTACGAATACCAACGACGCCGCCAGTTGAAATACGATGGTCCCGAGATTCTATCCAGCGCCCATCAACGCCTTGCCGTAAAATAGGCTCGCCGTCTGCACTGTTGTACTGCTCCAATATCGCATCTTTTTGGCTATTTGATTGATCGCGTTCATTTTCACTTTGTTCGAAATCCTCTTCCAAAAGTTCAGCCAAAGTAACGCCTGGCTCCAGCAAATGCGCGACACGAGAATAAAACTCTTTCATTTTCTGATTGATGAGCATCAGTTGATCGCTTGAATCGTAAACCACGAATCCTTCTGGTATCGCTTCAATGGCTTCTCGCAGGAGCGCGGCAGCGGTCTCGGCTTCTTCTTCTGCTCTGCTTCGTTCAGTAATTTCAGCTTCTAAATGCTGAGTCCGCTGATCGGCAATATTTTTCAGCCGTCCGACATTGTGCACCAACCCGCCAAGCGCTGCCGCCGTTACGGCGCCGAATACCAAGACAAAATATTGGGCTATACCAACCGCTTGGATGGCATTGAGCGCCTGCCACAAACTTACTGTTATGGTCAGAAAAACTATGCTTACAACATATGACAGCCATGACGGCAGCGTGGTGCGTTGATGACGATCCTTACTCCAGGCGTAGGAAATAAGACCGAGGCCGATAAACAAAAACCCGACCGCAGTGTGGATGGCCATGCGAGTCAAATTCCCCCAACCATAGGCGGTTTCTAAATTTGTCGCATAGCCAGCAGCAGCAATCGTACCAAGACCAAAGGCCAGGGCACCCATAATTCCAATCAATGCCAGCTTCGTCTTGCTGGAATTAGAGCCAGTAATAAACAGCAAAGCTATACCAGTGACCGCGAATGACAACGCTGTATTGGGCGCCATCCGGCCCGGGTTCGACGTCGCCGTGGTGACGTAATGCTCCATAAATAGCTGGTCAATTCCGAGATCAACCACGAAGCCATATTCTATTAAGGTTAATCCGCCGGTCAGAAAAACTATAAGGCCGCAAACTTGCGCTAATTGAAGCCGATAAAAAACCGCGAATAAAATGCCAATACCTGACATTAAAAAACCGAGCGCAGTGTTGTATTGCATCGGTACAAAAGTCGGAGACACTTGAATCAAGGTGATATTATGTGTGTACCAGCCGATCAGTACGACCGTGCCCAACAGCGTCGGCAATAAGCCAAGCGATAATGTTGGCAAAGATAATTTACGCATTGTTCCACTTCCCCAAGAATATGTCACAATATATGTCGTGCCTAATATTTAGAAATAAGGTCTTTTAATAAAAATAACAAACTGGCGGACTAGCTTAACCTTTATTAAAACAAAGTGAAATATCTCGAATTCTGGAAATACATCGCTATGGTGAAACATGATCTACGAAAACATCTCAGAGCTCGCAGAAAATATCCTTCCTGCTTCGCGTCTGCTCGGCCTTGATGTCGGGTCCAAAACCATAGGGTTGGCGGTTTCAGATAGTGATTTAAATGTTGCCACAGCCATCGACACCATCCGCCGCACTAAGTTCACCAAAGATTTTGAGCAGCTAGTGGTAATTATTGAAGATAGAAATATTGGCGGCTTGGTCATCGGTCTGCCCATAAGCATGGATGGTACGGAAGGCCCTGCTTGTCAGTCAATCCGTCAGTTTGGCTCTAACATTCTTGAGCGCCGTGAAATGGCCATCACCTTTTGGGATGAGCGCTTATCAACCTCGGCGGTTCAGCGTTTCTTGACCGATGAAGCGGATATGACCCGCAAGAGGCGCGGTGAAGTGGTCGATAAATTGGCCGCGACTTATATATTGCAAGGTGCTCTCGACTCGCTTTAAGCCACCAGTTGATAGGCCCCTGAAATAAAACATAAATTTCGCGATCTGGAGACTTGCTCTATTCAAAAGTCGACCCTATAGTGCGCCTTTATGGCAACCAGCCCTAAAAAATCCCCCTATTCGCACCGCCATCTGCTTGGCATTGAAGGCCTTTCCGTCCAGGAAATCTCCTATCTACTTGAAAAATCCGATGAATATGTCGGACAGAATCGCCGTGCCGATAAGAAAAACGACACCCTTCATGGGCGGACAATCATCAATCTGTTTTTCGAAGATTCAACTCGCACCCGGACATCTTTTGAACTTGCCGGCAAGCGCCTCAGCGCTGATGTTATAAATATGTCGGTTGGCAGCTCATCTGTAAATAAGGGCGAAACCCTGATCGATACCGCCTCAACTCTCAATGCGATGCATCCCGATGTCTTGGTTGTCCGCGCAGGTTTGTCAGGGGCGGTGCAACTGCTGGCGGAAAAAGTCAACTGCGCTGTTATCAATGCCGGCGACGGCAGCCACGAACATCCGACTCAGGCCTTACTGGATGCGCTGACCATTCAGCGCCGCCGGGGCAAGCTCCAGGGACTTAAAATCGCAATCTGCGGCGATATCCTGCATTCCCGGGTCGCACGGTCCAATATTTATCTGTTGGTGACCATGGGAGCGCAAGTGAGGTTGGTGGCGCCAATGACCTTGCTGCCGTCAGGAGCTGAAAATTGGGGTGTCGAAGTGTTTCACGACATGAAGGCAGGGCTCAAAAATTGCGATATTGTGATGATGCTGCGGCTCCAAAATGAGCGTATGCAGGGTAATTACTTCCCGTCGATCCGCGAATATTTTCACTTCTTCGGGCTCGATTATGAAAAACTTTCCGTCGCCAAGCCCGATGCGTTGATCATGCATCCTGGGCCAGCCAATCGCGGCGTCGAGATCGATTCCGAAGTGGCCGATGATTACAGCCGCAGTGTGATCCGGGAACAAGTCGAAATGGGCGTTGCCGTGCGCATGGCATGCCTCGATATTCTCTCCCACAACCTTCAGCGGGAAATGCAGGAGGCGGCAAAATGAGCGGTATATGGACTGCTGCCCAACCCGATCAAAACCTCGGCCAGAAAGCCTATATAAATGTCCGCCTGCTTGATCCAGCGACAGAACTTGATGTGGTATGTGAGGCCAAGGGCGGGATATTGACCGATGGTGAGAGCATCGTCGAATTTGGTGCCGGCATCTTTAAAGACGGTGTGCCTGAGAGTGCTGAGATCATCGACTGTGGCGGCCATTGCCTGAGCCCCGGCCTCGTTGATATTCGGGTCCAGGTGAGAGAGCCCGGCTACGAACATAAAGGCACCATCGAAAGCGCCGGTCGATCTGCAACGGCCGGCGGTGTGACGACGATGGTTTGCCTGCCTAATACCAATCCGATCATCGCCGACATGTCGCAAGTGGAATTTGTCGCCCGGCGGGCGCGCAAAATCGGCCTCGCCAAAATTTACCCTTACGCGGCCCTGACCGAAGATTTAGCCGGTGAAAAATTAACTGAGATTGGCATTCTTGCAGAAGCTGGTGCCGTCGCCTTCACCGATGGTGATAAAGCCATTGCCAACGCCCAAGTACTGAGACGCGCGCTCAGCTATGCCCGCACTTTTGATCTGCTGATTGTCCAGCACCCGGAAGAGCCCAGCCTGGTTTCGCCAGGCGGTATGAATTCAGGCGAGACCGCAACCCGGCTTGGTTTGCCGGGCATCCCGCGGGAAGCTGAAATTATCATGGTCGAGCGGGATCTGCGGCTGGTCGAAATGACCGGCGGCAAGTTGCATTTCGGCCACATCTCGACCGGCGAAGCCGTCAATGTTATCAGCCAAGCCAAGGCCCGTGGCCTCAATATCACCTGCGACACCGCACCACCTTATTTTGCCCTCAATGATCAATCGGTGGGCGACTACCGGACCTTTGCCAAATTATCTCCGCCGTTGCGTTCCGAAGACGACCGGCTGGCAATTATTGAAGGTCTCAAAGATGGCACCATTGACGCCATTGCCAGTGATCACGCGCCGCAAGATGCTGACAGCAAACGCCTGCCCTTTACGCAAGCGGAATCGGGCGGTGTTGGCCTGGAAACATTGCTCGCGGTCAGTCTTGACCTCTATCACAATAAAGAAATGTCGCTGCTCGAGGTGCTGGCCAAAATCACCTACGCACCGGCCGATTTAATGAAACTACCGGCAGGTAAAATAGCTAAAGGAAGCGCCGCCGATCTGATGCTGTTTGATCCGGAACGCGGCTGGCAGGTCAAAGATACCGATCTCGCCAGCAAGGCTAAAAATACGCCGTTCGATCTCCGCCCGGTGCAGGGTGTCGTGCTTCGCACAGTTATCGATGGCCGCACGGTCTATCGCCTGGAAGAAGATTAATTCAATGCCTGAAAATGCAGGTGATCTCGTCTCAAGGGCACATCTGATCGTGGCACTATACGGCTATCTGCTGGGTTCTATTCCATTCGGCCTGGTGCTGACCCGCTTGGCCGGTCTCGGTGATGTCAGAGAAATCGGCTCAGGTAATGTTGGCGCCACTAATGTGCTCAGAACCGGCAATAAGCCGCTGGCGCTTTTGACATTATTATTAGATGCCGGCAAAGGCGGTATTGCCGCGATGATCGCCTATCATCTGTATCCTGGTGGTCCGAGCGGGCTTGATTTTGCCATCGTCGCCGGTCTCGCCGCCGTGATCGGTCACAACTTTCCGGTTTGGCTTAAATTTGAAGGCGGCAAAGGCGTTGCCACCACGTTTGGCACTTTATTGGCGATTTCGTGGCAGGTCGCGCTTGCCGCCTGCGTCACCTGGGCAGTGATCGCCGCTTTGTTTCGGTATTCCTCCTTGGCTGCACTGGTGGCCTTGGCCGCAGCCCCATTTTATGCCTGGTTTATGGGCTTTGAGAAAGTTGCCGTCCTGGCCGCTTTACTGGCGATACTGGGATTTATCCGCCATTACGAGAACATCCGCCGCCTGCTCAAAGGTGAAGAAAGCAAGATTGGCCGAAAAAAATAATAATAAAAGCGAATAAAATTAAGGTCTTCCGCTAAAACCGCCTCTAGCTCCGCCATATCCCTCTCAACAGCATTATGGGTCTGGATAAGGGGCATTTATTAATATGGCCGATGAAAACATAAATAGTCAGGCACGAAATATATCGAATGAACAGCGGCGTGACTGGCTGCGTTTGATTAGAAGTGAGCGGGTCGGACCGATTACGTTTTATAAGTTGCTGGAACAATTCGGCACGGCTGAAGCAGCGCTTAAAGCACTCCCTGATCTGGCAAAAAGCGGCGGCGCCAGACGTTTCAAAATTTGTTCACTCGGTGATGCCGAAGCAGAGATCGAGCAAATTACCGCCGTGGGCGCCACCCTCGTGGCCCGTGGCGAAAGCGATTATCCACCTCTGCTCGCCCGCATCGAAGATGCCCCACCATTAATATTTGTTCTCGGTCACTCGCATTTATTGCGTAAAAAGGCCATCGGAATTGTCGGCACGCGCAACGCCTCGCTCAATGGTCACCGCATCGCTTCGTCTTTTGCCGCTACCTTTGGTGAAGCCGGCTATCTTGTTTCGTCGGGCATGGCGCGTGGGATTGATGGCTCTGCCCATGAAGGAGCGCTTAACACCGGCACAGTCGCTGTTCTTGCCGGTGGCGTTGACGTGGTCTACCCCAAAGAGAACCAAAAGCTATACGAGCGCATCGTTGAAACCGGCGTGGTCATTTCCGAAATGCCAGTTGGTACGGTGCCACAAGCCCGCCATTTTCCCCGCCGCAACCGCATTATTTCGGGTGCCGCCCGCGCCATCGTTGTCATCGAAGCGGCTAAAAGATCGGGCTCTTTAATCACTGCCCGGATGGCGGCGGAACAAAATCGCGAGGTCTTCGCTGTGCCCGGTTCGCCCCTGGACCCCCGTGCCAAGGGAACAAATGAATTAATTCGCCAAGGTGCGCATTTGGCAGAATCTGCCGAAGAAATTATTCAAATTTTATATGAGCAATTTATGAGCCCGTTATCTGAGCCAGAACCCTTTGAAATTAAACAACAAAATAAACCTCAACCCGACCCCGATAAAATCAATTCAGCCCGCCGTGAGGTAAAAAATATTTTAAATACTTCGCCAGTTAGTGTTGACGAAATCATTCGGCAGTGCCACATGTCCCCTGCAGTGGTGTCGACGATCCTGTTGGAAATCGAATTGGCAGGCCGTTTAGAGCGACATCCCGGCAACCAAGTTTCAATTATAGGCGATCTATAAAAAGTAAAATGTCGAACGTTGTCATTGTCGAATCGCCCGCTAAGGCGAAAACAATCAACAAGTATTTAGGCTCGGACTATACGGTTCTGGCAAGCTACGGCCATATCCGGGATTTGCCGTCCAAGAACGGTTCGGTGCGCCCAGATGAAAACTTCGAGATGGATTGGGAAGTCGACAGCAAATCCCAAAAACAAATTAGAGAAATCACCGCCGCCATGAAAGGCGCGGACCATTTATATCTTGCAACTGACCCGGACCGCGAAGGTGAAGCTATTTCCTGGCATGTGCAGGAAGTTCTGAACGAGAAAAAACTGTTGGACGGTGTCGAGGTTCAACGCGTTGTCTTCAACGAGATTACCAAATCAGCAATTTTGGATGCTTTTAGCCATCCGCGCGAGCTGGACAAGGAACTGGTCGACGCCTATCTCGCTCGCCGCGCCCTGGACTATCTGGTCGGCTTTACACTATCGCCTGTATTGTGGCGCAAACTGCCGGGTAGCCGTTCGGCTGGCCGCGTCCAATCAGTGGCGCTGCGTCTGATCACCGAACGCGAAACTGAGATCGAAGCCTTTAATCCGGTTGAGTATTGGAGCGTCAAAGCCCAATTTGCCAAATCCGGCGGCCAATCTTTTACCGCCAATCTCACTCATTTAAATGGTGAGCGCTTGGATAAGCTGGCGCTCAAGAACGAACAAGATGCTCAAAATGCAGTGGCTCAAATTGAAGCCTCTAAATTTGCCGTCTCAAAAGTAGAGAAGAAGCAGTCCCGGCGTAACCCCCCTCCACCGTTTACAACCTCGACTTTGCAGCAGGAAGCCGCCCGTAAACTACATTTCGGTGCGCAAAAAACCATGCGGACGGCGCAACGACTTTATGAAGGCGTCACCTTAAACGGCGATACGGTTGGCCTCATTACCTACATGAGAACCGATGGCGTTACGATTGCCGGAGAAGCCATATCAGCTATTCGGGATCATGTCGGCTCAGCCTATGGCAGCAATTATGTGCCCTCGAGCCCGCGTGTTTATAAGACCAAGGCGAAAAATGCGCAGGAAGCACATGAAGCTATCCGCCCGACCGACATCACACGCCTGCCAAAAGATTTACCGATGCTCGACGAAGATCAGCGTAAATTGTATCAGCTGATCTGGAACCGGACCGCTGCCAGTCAAATGGAGCAAGCTATACTGGATCAGGTAGCCGCCGATCTTAGGCCCCAAGGTACCGGGCAGGCCGACAATGACGTAACCCTGCGCGCCACCGGCTCGGTTATTGCCTTTGATGGCTTCCTCCGTCTCTATCAGGAAGGTAAAGACGACAAACGTGATGGCTCCCGCGACGATCCGGATGATAAAGAACGTATTTTACCGCCGCTCAATGAGGGCGAAGGCTTGGATCGCAATGATGTGCTGCCCGAGCAGCACTTCACCCAGCCGCCGCCACGTTTTTCTGAAGCCAGCTTGGTTAAAAAGCTGGAAGAGCTTGGTATTGGCCGTCCCTCTACTTACGCCTCGATTATTTCCGTGCTGCAAGACCGCAATTATGTCCGGGTCGAAAACCGCCGGTTTTTCTCAGAAGATCGCGGCCGCCTGGTAACTGCTTTTCTGTCGAGCTTCTTCAGCCAATATGTTGAATACAGCTTTACTGCCGATCTTGAAGAAAAGCTTGATGAAATTTCCGACGGCAAGCTGGATTGGAAGTCTGTCCTGCAGGATTTTTGGACTCACTTCAAAACTGCCGTCGATGGCACCGCTGATTTGCGGGTACGCGAAGTGCTCGACAACCTCAACGAAATTCTTGGCCCTCATTTCTTTAAAGACAATGGCGATGGCAAGCCCCGCCAATGCCCATCCTGCGATGATGGTGAATTGAGCCTCAAGCTTGGTCGCCACGGTGCCTTTATTGGTTGCTCCCGCTATCCAGAATGCCGTCATACCCGCCCGCTTGCCGCCAATGGCGAAAACGGCTCCGATATTACGGATAGTGGGCCTAAGGAACTCGGCAAGCATCCGGAACTTGGCTTTGATATCACGCTCCGGCGCGGCCCATACGGTTTCTACGTGCAACTGGGCGAAGGCGAAGGCAAGAAAAAACCGAAACGCTCTTCGCTGACAAAAGCGATGGACCCGGCCGAAGTCAATCTTGAAATGGCGCTCAAACTACTTGAGCTGCCGCGCGAGGTTGGTATTTATCCTGAGACCGGCCAAATGGTCACGGCGGGTATCGGGCCGTTTGGACCCTTTATCAAATTAGCTGGCACCTATGTCTCGCTCAAAGAAGATGACGTGCTGACGATCGGCCTCAAC
>JABIIH010000067.1 GCA_018649245.1 Rhodospirillaceae bacterium
CGATTTCAAAGAAGTTCTTCAAAGTGTACGGGAGGCATCAGGCTTTGGTGCTGCCGTCGCGGCATCCTTCGAGAAAGCTGACTTTGGCCGTTCGACCAGCTTTATCGCCTATTTGATTGGTATCCTAGTTGCCAGCATGATTGTAGGACAAATGATTGCCCTGCCGGCCTTTGTCGCGATCTATCTGTGGCGTTGGGGGCATTACAATTGGAAAATTTGCCTCAGCTACGCGGCGATCACCTGGGCTTTCATCTACGGCTTTTATGATCAGATTATGCATCTGTTCTTTTATCCATCGCTGCTTTTTGGTTAGGAGTAAAAATAATGGTGAGTTCAAAAGACATCCTCAATAACGACAACCACCCCGCGCTTGGCTTACGGCTGTTTGTGATATTTACCGAATTCACTGACCAGGAAGGTGACAAAACCGAAGCACGTACCGCTCATTTTGCCTATCTCGCTAAACTTGAGGAGGACGGTAAAATATTTGCTGCTGGTCCGTTGCATTCACTTGAAGGTGAAACCACCGGTAATTCTATGATCGCCATCAGAGCAGACTCTGTAGACGAAGCCCGCGCCATTGCCGATGCGGACCCATACTACCAGGCCGGCTTTCGCAGTTATACGTTGAGGCCGTGGAAGATCAATGAAGGCGGCTTTGATCTTAAAGTCCGTTTTGCCGCCGGAGCCTATGAACTTGAATAATTAATCCTTAAACGCCGGCATGATTTCTTTGGAAATAATGCGGAGCGTTTCGATACTATCCGGCAGTAAAAACAAAATATGTTCAAATCCCATATCTTTCAGTGTTTGGATACGCTTGATGATCATCTCGGGTGTACCCAGTAGGGCCGCATCATCAATGGCTAAATCCGGATTGGCATAGCTGTCGGGCTGATCAGGCAGACTTTTTTCCAGTCCCGGCAAGGCGCCAAATTTATCAAACATTTTGGAGACGCGCTGTTCGCGGATCATTGTTGCTTCTTCAAGTTCTTCTTCGCTGAGGGTGATGGTGACACCGCGGGCCAAGGCGACCTCCATTGGGTCAAATTTGCGGTCAAACCGTTTGCACGCATCCCGCCAGGCCTTAAGCCGTTCCTCGGTGCGCTCGAACGAGGCAAAATGATCGAGCATGACGCTCATGCCGGTTTCGGCAACGCGCGCAATCGACTGGTCGGTGCCGGCAGCCGTCCAAAGCGGCGGATGAGGTTTTTGGATGGTCGGTGGCTCAACAATGATATCATTGAAGGACCAATATTTGCCCGTATGATCAAAGCGTTCATCGGAGGTCCAGGACTTAACGATCACCTCAATAGATTCTTCGTAACGGGCGAGGGCTTCTTCTTTTGGGATATCAAAGCCATGAAATTCGATATCGCGGTAGCCTTTACCAACGCCAAAATCCAAGCGGCCACCTGACAGCAGGTCAACAGTAGCGGCTTGCTCAGCGATTAATACCGGGTTGTGCCAGGGCAGCACGGTAACAGCTGTGCCGAGTCTTATGGTCGACGTTTTGGCCGCGAGATAAGATAGCAAATTCAGTGACGATGAAAGCTGCCCTCCACCGGAGAAATGATGCTCGACGATAAAGATGCTTTCGAAGCCAAGTTGCTCGGCTTCGATCACCGTATCAATAAAGTCGCCATAGCCCTGACTGTCGGCGGTCTCTTCACCGCGCCGGGCGACGGCGCCGCCAAATAAGCCGAATTTCACCCTCAAGTCTCCTTAGGTATGTGCGTTCGGATCATCATGTTGAGGCCCGTGCAGACCGGTTGTGCCTTTTTCAGCTTGGCCTAACAAATATTGGCCATCGGCATTGCGCATCAGTTTACCGTCGGTGCGCAATTCATCCAATTGAACGGCGATTTCGCGGCCATCACGGCTGCCGAGCGCGTCAACGATCTCGGAAAAAAACATGGGCGCGTTTTCTTCCAAAGCTTGCGTTACGGTTTGATATCGCGCTGTGCCGGTCAATTTAGGCGCTGAGGCAACCCGCATCGAAAGCTTGCCACGGCTTTGCAATGGCAGGGTGAGATCAAAACCGGCCTTGGCGCCTATGATCCCCTTCCCATCCAAAGAGGGGTCCATCGGCATGCCCATCATGCCTTCGAAAACAACTAAGTCGCGGTCGGCTTGAAAGCGGGAAACGAACGCCCATTCGAAGCTGTGCTCATCCCGGATATCGACATCTTCATCAGTAATAAACACATGCTTGGCCCCAAACACCGCACCAAACACGGCGGCGATACAGTTGCGCGCCTGACCGGGGCGCATTTGTTTGATCGAGATGCGCACGTTTTGGCCTTCGGCTGAGCCCGGCGGTACATAGACGTCATTGACGACGACCCCCATCATGCGGAGGGTTTTGTAGATATGAGCTTCCTGCCGGATGGTTAACAACTGCACCGATTCAGCGCGGTGGATTTGGGGCCCCGAGCCATGCAGCAGACTTTGATGCAGCATATCTTCACGCCTGGTAATCGCCGTGACATGGAAAACCGGGTCCATATGCATCGGCCCGTAAAAGCCGACATATTCACCGTAAGGTCCGTCGGGCTCGACATAGCCACGTTCATCGAAATAACCTTCGATAATCATTTCCGCGTCGGCGGGTACGCGCACATCGTTGGTGAGACTTTTGACCAGCGGTAACGGTTCACCGCGAAGCGTACCGACCAGTGAGATTTCGTCCGCCGGTATGCGCATGCCGGCGGCCATATAATCGATGGGATGGGAGCCGACAGCAAAACTGATCGGCAGTTTTTCACCACGCGCCACACAACCTTGATAAATGCGCTTAAGATCCGAGGGAGCCGTAACATTGGTGCCAGCGGTCTTGGCATCACGCAGGCTAAGGCGGCGGCAGCCGACATTGGTCGTACCGGTTTCCGGATCGACGGAATAATCAATACCAGAAGACAAATAGGCACTACCATCAAACTCATGTTGGATATAGAAGGGCAGCTTAGTAAGATCGGCTTGATCGCCTTCAAGGACAACTGCTTGAACTGGCGCATCCCCTTGAGCGACATCGATAATTGGTTGCGGGGTGTCGAGGCGGCGTTGAAATTCCCCAATTACATCAGCTTCATCTACTTCGAGGGCGGCGGCCAGACGGCTACGACTGCCATTAACATTAGCGACCAACTCAAATTTTTCCGGGCCGACTGATTTAAATAGGACCGCTTTTTCGTTTGCTTCGATTTGCGCTGCGAGGTCAGTTAAGTCGACAGGCTCCTCTATTGTCGTGACTTCACCCAATTGGTCGAGCTTTTCGACAAACCGTCTAAGCCGGAATTTTTCTGTATCAATATCAGACACAATCATCTCCCCATTTAAATTTATTATTATGCGGCTTTGGCATCTTGGATGGCTTGCCAAACCCGTTCCGCCGTTGCCGGCATTTCGATGTAGTCAATGCCATAGACCGATAGCGCATCTGTAACCGCACTCATAACAGCGGGCAAGGCACCGACACAGCCAGCTTCACCAGCGCCTTTGACGCCAAGCGGATTTGCCTCGGTCACCACCGGGTTGCTTTCAACTTTCATGGCGCAAAAGTCGTCGGCACGCGGCATGGTGTAATCCATAAAGGAGCCGGATAGCAGCTGACCGGAATCGGCATCAAAAGCAATATCTTCCATTAACGCTTGGCCAACGCCCTGAGCAACGCCGCCGTAAATCTGGCCTTTGAGCATTAGCGGATTAATGACATTGCCGACATCATCAACGACGTAATACCTGATCAGCTCTGTGTTTCCGGTGTCTTCATCAATTTCTACCTCAACGCCATGGCAGCCATTGGGAAACGTAGTTTGCTCCAAGCTGAAGGTACCAATTTCGGCAAAGCCAGGCTCGATCCCTTTTGGCATTTGTTTCGGGTTGTAGGCGATCTTGGCAATTTCCTGGACATCTATCGAGCGGTCCGTGCCGGCGATTTTAAACTGACCATCTTCAAAAGCGATATCCGCTTCGGCGGCTTCCAGAACCTGCGCCGCAATCTTAGTGCCTTTTTCGATTATTTTATCAGCAGCGAGATGCAAGGCCGAGCCGCCAATGATGGCTGAGCGGGAGCCGAAGGTGCCGAGGCCATAGCTCACCTTATCGGTATCGCCATCGACCAGCCGGACATCATCAGTATCAATGCCAAGCTTGTCCGATAAAAGCTGCTTATACATGGTATCATGGCCTTGCCCCTGATCCTTGGTGCCGGCCAGGATCGTTACCGTTCCGGTCGGATCAAAACGAATTTCGACGGTTTCCGGGAAAGGTGCCCCGGCGCGCTCGATCGAATTGGAAATAGCAATGCCGCGCAGCTTGCCGCGTGATTTGGCTTCTTCGCGCCTGGCTTCAAAACCGGCGTAATCGATCATCTCCATGACCCGGTCCATGTTTTTCTCGAACTCGCCGCAATCATAGGTGTAGACGAGGCCGGTCTTAAACGGCATGGCGTCAACCGGGATTATATTACGGCGGCGAATTTCAGTTCTATCGAGACCAAGCTCTTTGGCGGCCAAATCCGCCATGCTTTCGATGATGTAGGCGGCTTCCGGGCGTCCGGCACCACGGTAAGGCGAAGTTGAATTGGTATTGGTGAAAACGTTGCGCACCGTGACATGGATAGCTGGAGTCGTGTAGACGCCGGCGAGGCAGCCCAAATTCATAACCGATGAAAGCAAATTTCGGTCCTGAGATAGATAAGCCCCGATGGCAACGATGGTGTTTACGCGTAAACCCAGGAATTTACCGTCATTGGTAAGGGCCAACTCAGCTTCGGAGACATTATCACGGCAATGCTCGTCCGATTGAAAGGCCTCACTGCGTTCACAACTCCATTTTACTGGCCGGCCAAGCCGCTTCGAGGCCCAGGCGCAAAGCCTGATCTCGGGATAAACCGGACCTTTCATGCCAAAGGCACCGCCAACATTGCCGGCGATCACCTGCACGTCTTTTTGCGGTACTTTAAAAATATCTTCGGACAAAACCTGGCGTAAAGCGTGCGGTGCCTGAATATCGTTATAAACAATGTAGCGGCCTTCCCGTTGGTCATAATCGCCGACACAGCCCCGCATTTCCATCGGATTGGCGGAAATTCGGTTGATCACAAAACGCTGTTTGATGATCTTGTCAGCCGCCTCGAAGGCGGCGTCCGTGGCGTCTTTATCACCTTGATGAATAATGTTGGAGATATTATCCGGGCAATCATCCCATACAGCTGGACTGCCTTCTTCCGGTGCCGTAGCCGTATCGGTTATGGCATCAAGCGGTTCGTAGTCGACAAAAATCAGCTCCGCTGCGTCTTTCGCCTGAGCCACGGTTTCCGCAACAATGAAGGCGACATAATCACCGACAAAACGAACCCGATCTGTCACCAGACCCGGATGGGGTACGCTGAACAGCGGTGAGCCATCAGCACGCTTGTACGGAAAAGTTACTTTAGTTACCCCCAAGCCGTCAGCCTGAATATCGGCGCCGGTTAAAACTGCGAGCACGCCGGGCGCGGCTTCGGCCTCTGCCGTATCAATCGACAATATCTTGGCGTGCGGATAGGGAGAACGCAGCACAAAGCCATGGGCTTGGCGATGCAGATTTACATCATTGACGTAGTTACCGCGCCCGGTCAGCAGACGTGGGTCTTCGGTTCTGGCAACAGCCTGACCAAATGCAAATTGTCCCATGGACTTTATGTTCTCCCGGTTTATCGCGCCAGTTTAAGGAGGCGCTATTTTTTACTGTAGATATCCCTAAGTTCATTTTTGAGAATTTTTGACATTGCGCTTTTTGGCAATTCCTCGACAAAATCCATTTGGCGCGGAATTTTGTAGCCGGCAATTAAATCGCGGCAGTGATTAATAATAATCTCTTCGCTAAGTGTCTGGTCAGGCGCTGTTACTATGACCGCGAAAAGAGATTCACCAAATTTGTCATCTGGTAGGCCAATGACAGCACATTCAAATACATCTGGATGTTTATAAAGCGCTGCTTCAACTTCCGAGGTGTAAATGTTTTCACCACCACTGACGATCATGTCTTTTTTACGATCCATCAGAAACATCACGCCATTTTTATCAACCCGACCGACATCGCCAGTATGAAACCAGCCGTTTTTAAAAGCTTTTTCATTTTCTTCAGGCCGGTTGAGGTAGCCGGGTGTTACATTCGGTCCGCGGACACAAACCTCGCCCGCTTCCTCAGTCGGCACTTCGTTACCGTCATCATCGAGAATTTTAAGATCGATGCCAATGACAGGTCGGCCAGCCGCTCTGAGAATACCGGTGTCGCCGCTTTCCACCGCGTTGCGGTGATCATCCGCGTCCAAGGTGGTTAAAATCGGTGAGGTTTCGGTCAGGCCGTAACCTTGCTGGACTTCGGCATTGGTGAAGCGCTGGATTGACTTTTCGACCCATTCCGCGGCCATTGGTGAGGAGCCATAAAACAAATTTCGATAGGTCGAGATATCGTAATCATCAAAACTCGGTTCTTCTAAAATCATAATGATCATGGTCGGCGCCATCATGCATTGCGTGACTTTATAATCCTGAATGGCCTGCAGCACACCGGTTGGCGTAAAGACGGGCAGATAGGAATGAGCGCTGCCGTTGATGGTAAAGCCCGTACCCAATAGATCAGCTGCGTGAAACATCGGCGCGACATGGAGATAAATATCCTCCTTGACGATATCCATCGCGTTGATGACCTGCCAGCCATTGGAATAAACATTGCGGTGGGTAAGCTGGACGCCTTTGCTGCGTCCTGTCGTGCCACCAGTGTAAAGCAAAAGAGCGAGATCATCTTCATTCGGGTCCTGTGGTTCCGCCGGGTCAGCTGCATTGAGTAACTCGTCCATTGCCGGAACATCTTTGTCTGGCGAGGTTGCGCCAATGGCTATTCTTTTGTCCCGCCAAGGAGCCAGCTGATCATCATCGGTGAGGCTCAGATATTCATCACCAAGGGCTAGATATTTACATTCCGAATCTTCGAGAATGTGAAGAATTTCCGGTGGGGCGAGACGATGGTTGATCGGCACGGCAATAGCGCCCGCCCAAAAGCCCGCATACATCAGTTCCGTATAGCGGAAGGAATTTGGCCCAATAATGCCGAAGCGCTCGCCTTTCTTGATGCCGAGCTCGGCAAGTGCGGTTGCTAATTTTTGGATGCGTTCAATATGTTCATTCCAAGTGAGATTCATTTCAGCATCAATTACAGCTGGCCGGTCACCGAATAATCGGTTAGTCCGCAGCAATGCTGAGGTCATGGTCGTCATTGGCTAAGTAGCCTCCCTATGTATACAAACGAATTCAGGCGTCTCCGCACCCTTTTGTCGAAATAAATAGAATCCCTTGGACTAAAGCCTGATTTTAAGGCCAATTATGCGGCGCACAAGTCCGAAATCCACCAAAAACGTCGCGGCGTTCAGGTGTGAAGAAATTTCGGTACTTATTATTGACCATACGGCTCCGGGTCGCCCAAGCGCCACCCCGTAAGACTTTACGGGTGCCAAAGACCGGCTCGGAATATTCTTTGTAAGAATCGGCCTTGAAGCCGGGATAGGGCTCGAAATTACTGTCGGTCCATTCCCAGACGTTGCCGAGCATCTGACGAATTCCCCAGGCACTATCACCCGCGGCAAAGGCAGCGACATCAACACAGCCAAGACCACGGCCATCCAGATTAGCGCGGCTGAGGGTTGCAGCATCATTTCCGCCATCATCACCCCAGGGATAGCGGCGCTTGGTTTTGGAGAATTCCTTACCGCCGCTAGCTGGTTCGGTCGTTGCGGCAACTTCCCACTCGATCTCGGTCGGCAGGCGGCGCTTGGCCCAATTGCAATAGGCGCTGGCTTCATACCAGTTCACATGAATGAGCGGCTGGTGCAGGGGCAGATCGATGGTTTGATCAAAGTGGCGCATTTGCCAGCTGTCTTTACCATTCGGAAGCCAATAAACCGGATGTTCGGCCTCCGCCCGTTGCCGCCAACCCCAGCCGATATCATGCCAGAGATCACGGCGTTGGTAGCCGTCATCGGCGACAAAGGCAGCGAAGTCCTCGTTGGTGACGGGAGCGCGGGCTATTTGAAAAGGATAGACAGTGACATCATGGCCCCATTTTTCGTTATCAAACAAAAAGGGCTCATCCGGGGTTGAGCCCAGCATAAAGGTGCCGCCCGGTATCTCGGCATCACCCGGCAGAGGTCCAGTTTCAAGTGCTGCTTTATCGAGCGTGTCGGCCGCAGCGAAATTTGGCTGCGGATACTCAAGCGTGTTGCGGGTGTAGGTATAAGCCTCGGTGTGCATGTCTTCGTGGAAAGTAGCAAAAGGATAAATAAAGCTATCCTGCTCGCTCGCCATATTTCCCGGCGATATCTCACCCAAGCGGTCGATTAGGCGACTACGCGTATCATCAATATATTTAAGTGAGTCCGGCAGCGGCAACAGCGGCAGTTCCCAACGCACACCGTGCTCAATGGCGATGGAATCATACATGTCATCACCATTGTCGAGAGTTTTATCTCCACCGTAGAGCATGCGCAGAATAAATTGTTCATAAAACCAGCCGACATGACCGATTTCCCACAGCAGCGGGTTCACGATCGGCAGTTGGGGCCCGATGATCTGTTCACCATCAAGACCATCAACAAGTTCAAGAGTGCGTGAATTCGCATCTTCGAGTAAATCTACTAAGGTTTGTGTGCTAACAATTTCAGTCATAATATCTTTCCGTAAGAGGACTAGCTGAGAACTTAAATGAAGATTAGCCTAATCACACCGGCAAAAAAAAGGTCAAAGAACGGAAATCGCACCACAGCGCTCCGTTGGGCGCGTATTTTGCGTGATTTGGGCCATAAGGTCGAGATTTCGGTTAAATATGAGGGTCAAAACGCTGATCTGATGATTGCGCTGCATGCTTGGCGGAGTGCGAGCTCGATTAAACTGTTTCGCGATATTTATCCAGATCGTCCATTGGTATTGGCTTTAACCGGTACCGACATCAATGAATTTATCCGAACCGATCCGAAACCCACTTTGAAGTCGATGGAAACGGCGGACGCGCTGGTCTGTCTGCATGATCTGGCGGTTGATGTTATACCCAAAAAGTTCCGCCAAAAACTCCAGGTGATTTATCAATCGGCGCCGCCCTTAACTAAAAAACGCCAACCGGCTCGCAGCCATTTTGATATTTGCCTGATAGGCCATATGCGGGATGTCAAAGATCCTTTGCGAGGAGCCTTGGCGCTTCGCGAAGTGCCGGAAAGCTCAAAGCTCCGGCTGATCCATTTTGGTAAAGCTCATAATAAAGCCTGGGAGAAAAAAGGCCTGGCCGAAATGAAACGCAATCCGCGCTATCTCTGGCAAGGTGAGAAAGCAGGCTGGCAGGTCCGCCGCGAACTGGCTAAAACCAATCTCATGATTATTACGTCTTTGTCCGAAGGAGGCGCCAATGTGGTTTCGGAGGCGCTGGTCGCGGGCGTGCCGGTGGTCGCCTCAAAAATTAACGGCAATGTCGGTATGCTGGGCAAAGACTATCCTGGCTATTACCCCGTCGGAAACGAAAAGGCGCTGCAGAAATTATTACTCAGATGCGAAAACGACAGAGCCTTTTTGGCTGATCTTACCAGACGTTGCAAAGCGCGCGCCAAGCTTTTCAAGCCAGCCGAAGAAAAACGCCGTTGGAACAAGCTGCTGGCGGAATTGGAATAATTAAACGACATCTGCCGTTGTTTTGAGTCTTAACCTTCCGCGGATATAGCGTGAGAGGCTATCAATGCAGATGTTGAGAGTTGCCGTAATGATGATTAGGAATAGAGCCCGGTCAAAGCGCAGATCAGCAAAGGCGCTGTCGATATAAAAGCCGAGGGTGGCAATACCGAGAATGCCGAGAATGGCGGTCTCCCGCATAATGACCTCCCAGCGATAGAACAAAAACGCCAGGAATTGCGGGTAAAGGCGGGGCAGCACATCATAGGCATAGAGATTAAGGCCTTTGGAGCTGTCTGGCCTAAGGGACATATCTTCCGTATAGCGTCCGATCAAATGGCCAATAATGGCGCCGTTATGAAGCGCTAAGGCGACCGCTGCCGGCAGCATCGACGGCCCCCAAAGTAGCAGGAATATTAATGCCAGCACATATTCCGGCGTTGATCGCAACACTACTAAAAAAACGTGACCGGCAGTGCGTCCAAAGGTCTTAAAAAACTTTGGTGAAATTAGCGGGAAGAAGAGCAGCGTCAGCGCGCCCGAACCGACCAGAGCCACCTGCGTTAAAATCACGGTCGCAATAATGCCCGGCACCGCTTGTTCGTTCCACATCATGCTGAGCCATGAGCCAAGCGCTGCCAAGGTACCCATATCAATAGTTTCGGCAATGCGCAGCGGGTGAGGCAAAATATCATGGCTGAAAAAGCGCAGGATATTGCTTGCCGAAAACTCACCGCCCCAGGGAATAACCAGCAGGGCTAGTAATATGTAAACCGGGATCAAGCGTGAATGGACCCATTTTCGAATGGTCGCGATAATCACATAAAAAATAATCAGCAGGGCTGCGACTTCAGAATATTTACCTTGGGAAAAAGCGGATTCCAAATGAAAGCCGATGGTCGGCAAACCGACAAATCCCAAGACGGCGCTCGATCGTAAACCGCATTCCAATCGATAAAGCGCGTAAGTTTTGAAATGCACCCAAGCATCGGGCATGCGGACGAACATAAAGGTTGTTATCGCGCTGGTGCCCTTGGGTAGCGTCTGTAAGGGAGCCGGGTCGGATTCTTCCAATATTTCGGAATAAACTTTGGCAAAGATACCGGCATAAGGAATAGCGATGGCCAGCACGCCGGTCAAAGGGGTCAGGCCAAAGACCTGGAGGAAAATAAGGGCCCAAAATAATTCATGGATGGCACGAATAAAAGCGCAGCTGGCACGGACGGCTCGATATTTAAAAGCGAGCGCCAGTGGAAAGCCTAGCGCATTGCCGAGCGCCACACCTAAAATGGCAAAAGCCACCGTATTGATGACAGCACGCCATAAATCTTCCGTCGCTGAAAAGTCAGGTGTAGTGGCCCCGATGGCCATCCTCTTGATCTCGATCCAGGGATCAAGCGTCGTGATTTCAAAATCACCAAATAGTCCAAGAACGACCGCAACGGCAACAAAACCCAAGCTGGTGCGAAGCAGGGGGCGGGGTTTAGTACCCGCTGCAAAACCACTAGTGCTTATAGAGGTCGTCAAGGTCTGCAGCCCGGATAGTCGCGGTAGGTTGATCCAGCACCAAATCGCCTAGCCTCAAGCCGATAACACGATCTGTGTAGCGCAGCGCCAAATCAACATCATGCATCGACAGAACGACGGTCTGGTGACTTATCGCGATTGCCTGCAAAACCGTGTGAGATTGGTGCTCGTCGACGGCTGAGACGGGTTCGTCGCCAAAAAAGATTGAGCTGTCTTTAAATATCGCCCGGGCGACGGCGGTACGTTGTTGCTGACCGCCGGACAGTTCCCGGATCGGCTCGAATATTTTTTCCTCAAGTCCGAGCTGGCCTAGAATCGGTGATATCTGATCGACTTCTTTTTTTAAAGGTTTGAGAAGATTGGCGATGTTGTACCAAGTCGGATGCCGGTTTAAGCGGCCCATAAAAACATTATGAAAGACCGAGAGTGAGCGGACTAGCCCGAGGTCCTGTGGCACCAGCGCCGCATCTTCTTGACATTGTTGATAAAGCAAATTGAGCAAGGTTGATTTACCGGCACCGCTTTGGCCGACCAGCGCGATCTTCTCACCAGGCTTAATCTCCAACGATAGATTTTTGAGAACCGCCTCGCCGTTATAGCCGACCGTGGCGTTTTCGAGTTTGAGCACAGGATCAGAGCGGGTGAGCATGGTTAGGTTTAACCGCTATTCCAACAGGCCGATTTCTTTGCCGACCGAGACAATTGGAGCATAGTCCTTATTGCTGGCTGGGATGAACGAACTGCGTGGAAATTGTTTAAGCAGTTCCG
>JABIIH010000190.1 GCA_018649245.1 Rhodospirillaceae bacterium
CAGCCAGGCCCAACATATCGCGGACCACATCTTCACCAAGCTCGGCATTGTCCTTGGCCGCCGTTGCGACCACTTGATCGAGCAGGCTTTGGCCATCCCTAACTGAGCCATCGGCGGCGCGCGCGATCAGCGAGATTGCAGCATCAGTGACCTTAACCCCTTCTTTTTCGGCAATTTCGGCGAAATTTGCACTCAGGGTTTCAATATCAACGCGGCGCAAATCAAAGCGCTGACAACGGGACAGTACCGTCACCGGCACTTTTCTAATCTCAGTGGTGGCAAAAATGAACTTCACATGAGCGGGCGGTTCTTCAAGCGTTTTTAACAGCGCATTAAAGGCATTGCGCGATAACATATGGACTTCGTCAATGATATAGACTTTGTAGCGCGCTGATACAGGTTTGTAGCGCACGCCCTCGATGAGTTCCCGGATATCATCGACACCGGTGCGGCTGGCCGCATCCATCTCCAGCACATCGACCAGGCGGTCTTCGGCAATCGCCTGACAGAATTCGCACTCACCGCAGGGCTCTATCGTCGCCTCACCGTTGCCATCCGGGCCAACGCAATTTAGCGCCCGGGCAATAATCCTGGCGGTCGTTGTCTTTCCGACACCCCGCACCCCGGTCAGGATAAAAGCATGCGCGAGGCGGCCCGACTCAAAGGCATTTTTGAGAGTGCGCACCATGGCATCCTGGCCGATGAGATTGCTGAAATCGGTCGGCCGGTATTTCCGCGCCAGAACCTGATATTCGATCTCGTCAGAAACTTCAGAATTAGGGGTATCTATCGGGTCGCTCATACCACCACACGTTTTGGCGTCATTATCCGGAAAATTAGGTGGGAGACCGAACACGCGACCCGAAACATAAACTCGTTACGGCTGCTTCCTTCCGGACCTGACCGGGTTGGCGAGCGATTCGTCCGCGGCCGACCTCCCGCAGAGATTATAGCAGTTTTGGGGGGCGAGGTGGCAAGCTCAATCCACAAATCGGCGCACAAAATTGACCCGGGTTTACTCTTCAACGACAAAGGCACCCACCATGCCCTTAACCGCACCACTGCTCAGCGGCGAATAATAGAGATTGGTGGCAAATAAGCCCGGCCCCTGACCGCCTTCAAAATCGTACCAGCCATCGCGCACCGGCACGAAGTGCACTTCTTTAACTTCTCCAGGACTGAGATTTAGACCCACCAGATTTACCCCGCTGATCTCTTCCGTTTCAGTAATAATCTTACGCAGCGCGATGGTTTTGAAAAAATCCTCAGCTACCAGAATATGGGAAAAATCATCGCGGTTTTCGACCAGCATGATGTAAGGCTCGCCTTGCAGCAAATGGATAATGGTGGGGCGAAACTCATTTTGCCGGATATCAATCTCAAAAGTTTCAGCTGCACTCCAATCAGCGGCCTCAACAATATCTTTTTGATCGCGGATATAGCCTTCGGTATCAAGCAAGGCAAAGACATCCCGATCAGCGCAGGCAGACAGGCTAAGCAATATGAAGATAATTGCGAGGCCCGTGCTAAATCCAGATTTTGTTTTGCCTATCATGCGACCCAAATGCCGAGTGGATACTGCCGGAATATACCATCATAATTTATGACCCTAATTTACGTCAAAGACCACCTCGAAATACAGAGTGAAAGGCCAAGTTTCTAAAATTGAATTTAGGAGAGGATTGCTAGAACCGCCCGGCTGTGCATACATGCCGCCCATGAGTTCAAAATTCTATTATGACGGCATTACGCTCGATCGCGCCCATCATCTGAGAACGGATGAAAAATGGCTGGCAGAAAACCTGTCAGCTGATCCATCAGGTGACCTGGAAGGCAAAAATCTGCGAATCATCCCGGTTTGGCGCAGCAAAAGTCTGATCTCCACCAGCGGACAAGTGAAAGCCGCCATCCTATCTGGCCAGGCCGCCGAACAAGTTCGCCAAAATGCGGCCACGCTGGTATTTTTAGGCCTGGAAGGTGAGACGATTTACTGTGCGGCGGATTTATCCCATGCCGACGAGCCGCATAGTTTGGGCCTGCCCGCTGATACGGCTTTTGAAGATTTGCGCGGTTTGGCCACCTCACTTGATCCCATCGACGCCGGTTATCTGGCTTACGCCCGGGCCATTATTCATTGGCATATCGGTCATAAATATTGCGGTATATGCGGTAGTGAGACATTCGCCGGGCGCGGCGGCCATGAGCGCCGTTGTGCCAATCCGGATTGTGCGCGTATTCATTTTCCCCGTACCGATCCTGCCGTCATTATGCTGGTCACTCACCCAACTGAGGAAAAATGCCTGCTCGGCCACAATAGCAGATTTCGCGGCCTCACCTATTCGACCATCGCCGGCTTTGTTGAACCGGGCGAAATGCTGGAACAAGCGGTAGCCCGGGAAGTTTTTGAAGAAACCAATATCGAAGTCGTTGATGTCACCTATCAAGCGTCCCAGCCCTGGCCCTTCCCCGCCTCCATTATGCTCGGTTTCAGAGCGCGCGCGGTCACGACTGAAATTATTTGCCATGATCAGGAACTGCTTGATGCCCGATGGTTCTCGCGTGATGACGTGCATGAAATGGATAAATCCGGTGACTCTCTGCCACCATCAAATCTCTCGATCTCAAGATGGCTAATTGATAACTGGCTATTTGAGAAGTAGTTCACCTATAGTACCTGCTGAAACTCTGAGATGAGGATTATTCGTTTTCGATGAGTACTGATGATGATACCAAACAGGCCCTCCGTGAGGCCGAATCAGCTCTGGAAAAAGCGCTGGCTGAAAAAGGCCGGCTCGAAGACGAGGTGATGGCCAAAGTCCATCAATTTGCCCATGACATCAAAAATCCACTGACCGCGATGATCGGTCTCGCTAAATTGATGAAAATGGGAATGACAACACCGGATAAAGTTCAACCAAACGCCGAGATCATTCATAGTTCAGCGACACGGATTCTTGGCCTTTGTGAAGATATGCTTGCCGGTACTGATGCCCACATTAAAGGTGAAGACGCCGCTAAATCAGAGATCGACGATAACCAAATTCAAGATGTCGATGCCGTTGAAATGATTGCGGAAGTGACCTCGCTTTATACCGAAATGGCCGAGCAGCGCGATATCAATTTGAGCACGGACGTTTCTGCCGATTTTCCGAAAATAAATACGGTTCCCCGTCACCTCTACCGTGCGCTTACCAATATTTTATCAAACGCCATAAAATTTACGCCCGGTGGCGGCGATATAGAGATAAATGCCGATATCGATCAGCAGGAAGATGCGGTAATCCTGGTGGTGCGGGATTCCGGTGAAGGGATTCCAGCTCAACAAATTCCTCATATCCTGCAGCCCTACAAAACCAGCGTTTCACCCTATGGGGATAAAGGCACCGGGCTTGGCCTGCCGATTGTCAATCAATTGATGCTGGAGTTAGGCGGTAAAATGGAAATTCACAGCGAAGAACAACACGGCACGACCGTGACCTTGCGCTTCCCGAAAAAGATGACGCGCTAAAGCTAGTCTTCAGGCTGGTAGACCGGGAATTCTTTTGCCGCCAGAGCTCTATATTCTTCTGAGAAAGGAATACTGGTGCGGGCTTTCAAATCCATATTTACGGTAATAAAGCGGGAGCGGAAGTGCTCACGATCATCTGCGGCGGAAAAAAACCGGTGCTGTAAAATCATTGATGTGTTACCAAATCCTTCAAGGGCCGTCGCCATATAAAACTCGTCGCCATTATAGATCTCGGCCAGGAACTGCGATTCTTCTTTATGCAGCGCAAAGGCCGTACCTCGTTCCGGGATTTTTTCAATGGGTTCGCCCAGGATTTCCATAATTCTAATGACGCCATCGCTGAGCGTTTCAAAATAATATTGAATATTAAAATGACCGAGTGCATCACACATATCTTGCGTGACGACACGACGATTTACTTCTCGAAAATTACTGGCATTCATTTCGCAGTTACTCGGCACCGTTTTTATTAATGACGTCACGCACCGGATTGCGCGGATAGGCGCCCATAATGCGCACTTCATGGGTGAAGAAGGAGAGCTCTTCTAGGGCCAGGCGCAGACCGCGGCTTTCGGGATGACCGTCAACTTCGGCGTAGAATTGCGCCGCAATAAAGCCGCCGCCAACTAGATAGCTTTCCAGTTTGACCATGTTGACGCCATTGGTGGCAAAACCACCCAGCGCCTTATAAAGAGCTGCTGGCACGTTGCGCACCCGAAAGACAAAACTGGTCATAATATCACCGTCATCGGGCGCAAGATCGAGGGCGTCTTTGGCCATCAGCAAAAAGCGGGTGGTGTTGTGCTCGGCATCTTCAATATTGCCTCTGAGCGAATCGAGGCCATAAATCTCACCCGCTAAATCTGAGGCAATGGCGCCGTGGGCTTTCTCACCGCGCTCGGCAATATCGCGGGCGGCAGCCGCGGTATCGACATGTACCATCGGCTCCAGGCCAAGTTCCTTAATCACATTGCGGCATTGATTGAGAGCGTGAACATGAGAGTGAACATGGGTCAACTCGTCGATAGTGGTGCCTTTGACAGCCAGCAGATGATGCTCCACCCGCTGGAAATGTTCGCCGATGATATGCAGTTCGGAATCCGGCAATAGATGATG
>JABIIH010000264.1 GCA_018649245.1 Rhodospirillaceae bacterium
AAAGGTATGACAGGGCAGAGTTTCCATCTCGCCGCGCACAGCACGGCAGGCCATGTCGCCATTGGCGCCAAGCTCACCTTGAAAGGCAATCAGATTATTTGGGTCCGTGTTCATGGGGGTCCGTATAGCGGGACGGAAGCCAATTGTCCAACTATTCACTAATGATTACAGCGATTTGTCCAATAACTCGCGGGCCTCTTCAACCTCGTTTTCCCAATCAACATCGAGCGGCAGCTCGTCGATCAAGGCAACATCCATGCGCATACCATTTTCCAATGCGCGTTTTCCTTCAATGCGCTCGTTGAGCTCGCTGTCGGTTGGCTCGAGGTTAACAAATTTATCCAGTTGCGGCCGTTGATAGGCATAGATCGGAATATGGTGGTAATAAGGCCCCTCACCGAGATCAGCAATATCTCGGCTCAGCTCCTTGATGCGGCCGATTTTGGAGGCAGGAATCCAGCTGACACTGCGGCCTTCCTGCCACTCGACCGTGGCCTTGACGACACTTGAGTTTGTCTCATCACCGTCCTGCAACGGACAGACCAAAGTGGCGATAGCAACCTCGTAATTGGCCAACGGATAGAGCAAGGCCCGGATATATTTAGGATCAATCGCCGGCAGATCATCGTGCAGATTGATGACGACATCGTGGTTATAAAATCGATCAAATTTATTTACCGTCGCAGCCACCCTGTCAGCCCCCGACTCGGTTCGGTAGTTATGGCTCTTTAAATGATGATCGGGATCGGTGCGATAGATATAAGCACCGGCCTCGCCGACGGCTTCGGCTATTTCATCATCCACACAATCGACGATCACATTGCCGCAACCCGCTTCAACGGCGCGGCTCCAGGAATGGACGATCATCGGTTTGCCGTGAATATCCAGCAATTGTTTCTTTGGGATGCCGTTTTCGTCAACCTGTGACGGAATCACGATCAACGGATTACGTTCTGTCATGCTCTATTCTCTCTAAAAATATTATTTTGTTCCCCACCAATGCTTCCTATATACATTTTATCCGCGTTCATCTATACCCTGATCGCAATTTTCAGTCATTTATCTGTTACATGTCTGTTTTCAGCGGGTATTTTTCACCTTATAGATGATTGTTGAAACAGACTTAAATAAAGGATTTGGCCATGTGGAGCACAAATACAAATAATATCATTGGCGCGATAATCATTGCGTTGTGGCTGCTCGCTGGCAGTAATTACATCGGTAATTTGGTAATCCCGCCGTTCGAGCCGGTTTATGACGCGGCAGCGAATACCGGCGCCGCTAAGTCACCCGCCAAGAAAGCACCTGAAAAAGCCGCCGCAGAAGCTGGGGCTCCGCAAACTCTGCCCGTTCTGTTGGCTTCGGCTGATGCCGGCAAAGGTAAAAAAATCGCCAAGAAATGCGTGGCCTGTCACACCTTTGATAAAGGCGGCAAAAATAAAGTCGGCCCGAATTTGTATGCGATTATGGGCAAAGACCGGGCCAGCGTCGCGAAGTTTAATTACTCCGGCGCGATTAAAAAAATGGGCGGAAAATGGGGCTTCGAAGATATGGATCAGTTCCTGACCAAGCCGAAAGTCTTTATGCCCAAAACAAAAATGGCGTTTACAGGTTTGAAAAAAGCCGGTGATCGTGCGGCAGTTATTATGTATCTCCGCAGCTTCGCCGATGCGCCAATGGCGCTGCCTAAATAGAGCAATCGGGGGCGCGTAACAAAATGACAGTCCCCACTTCTTATATTGAACTTGCTGGAAAGCTGGCGGATATCGCTGGCCCCATTGTGGCACGCTATTTTCGCTCTGATTTAACCATTGCCGATAAGGCCGATGCGAGCCCGGTAACCGCTGCCGACCGCGAAGCCGAAGCAGCCATTCGCGCGGTGCTTGAGGCTGAATGCCCGGATCACGGTATTCTTGGCGAGGAACATGGCGCTGAAAATCTAGAGGCTGAATATGTTTGGGTGCTGGACCCCATCGACGGCACCAAAGCCTTTGTTACTGGCAAACCGCTTTTCGGCACGCTCATTGCTCTCTGCCAAAACGGCGTGCCCGTGCTCGGCGTAATTGATCAGCCGATCCTCAAAGAACGCTGGCTCGGCGCGACCGGTCATCCGACAACCTATAACGGCGAAAAAATATCAACGCGGGCTTGCAGCGATTTAAGCGAGGCCTGGCTCTATGCGACCTCACCGGCGATGTTTAAAGGTGCTGATGAAGCGGCGTTTAACCGGTTGGCAGACAGCGTTAAGTTCCCGCTTTATGGTGCCGATTGCTACGCCTATGGACTATTGGCCTCGGGCTTTACCGATATTGTCTGCGAAGCCACCATGCAGCCTTATGACTATTGCGCCCTGGTGCCGGTGGTTGAAGGGGCTGGCGGCAAAATGTCGGATTGGGCCGGTAAGCCGCTGACGCTCAATGCCGATGGCCGGGTCCTGGCACTTGGCGATGCGACGCTGCAGCAAGCCGCCCTCGATCAACTTTCCCGCTAAAAGGTTCCAGGTACCGGAGTCGCAATTAGGGGGTAGTTGTTGCGAGTCTGGTTCCTGGAACCGGAGTCGCAAGCCTTCGCAATTAGCAGAACCTTCTAGCACGATCACGGTAATTATACTTGATCCTGCCATATTCTCGCCCACAATGGCGGT
>JABIIH010000252.1 GCA_018649245.1 Rhodospirillaceae bacterium
CATGCTGGCCCGGCCCCAGACCGCGGGCGCGGACAAAATTATACCGTCAGCAGCGGGCGGATTAGGTCCGGTAACGGCGGTCATGACAATGGCGCCGCCCATGCTATGGCCAAGCACAAAGAGTGGTGTGTCCGGGTGGCGCCGGCGCAACAGGCCGGTGATCGTGGTTAAATCTTGGGCAAAAGCGTTACGTCCCGGCCAGCGTCCGGTATGCTGCGCAGCGCCAAAGCCCCGCTGATCATAGGCGTAGGTTTGAATGCCCAGGCCGGCAAAATATTCGGCGCCGGTTTTAATGAACAGCCCGTAATCATTGAAACCATGCAGGGCCAGCAGGATGGCCTTGGGGTTCTTTTGGTGAGTGCCGCTGGGCGGCCATTGATGCAGCGGCAGCTGGGCGCCATCCGCCAGAACAATATTTTTTTCGGTGAGTTTCGGCTCGGAGATAGGCGGTCCCGGCACAATAAGTTGCGGTGCGCAGGCAGATAATGTCGCGCTGAGAATGATTAGAATGCTGGTGATAAAAAGGGAGCGAGGTTTAGGTTTCATGCTCTTGGGTCATCATCAGGAAGATGTCTTCGAGATCACTTTCCTTGGTGCTGAGATCAACGATACCGAGCCCGGCCTGACGGACCGCATCCATGACAGCTTCTACCGGCACTTCGCTGGGCGGCACATGGAAGACCAGCTTGTGGCTGTTACTTAATTCCACATTAAAGTTCAGCAATCCATCCGGTACGGCAGATAATTTCTGATCAACCGTGACGATAAGCTCTTTTGAATCCAAACTGCTCAGCAGGTCTTCGGTTTTTTGGCTGGTGACCAGGCGGCCATGATTGATAATCGCGATTTGGTCGCAGAGCTCCTCGGCTTCTTCC
Organism: Rhodospirillaceae bacterium; assembly: GCA_018649245.1. Taxonomy (GTDB): domain Bacteria; phylum Pseudomonadota; class Alphaproteobacteria; order Rhodospirillales; family UBA2165; genus TMED23. Next base: position 876 of record JABIIH010000252.1, read on the forward strand.
AGGTAATGGGTGGTCAGCAAAATGGTGGTACCTTGATCGCGGAGCTGGCGGATATGAGACCACAATTGCTGGCGCAATTCGACATCGACGCCGGCGGTTGGCTCATCAAGCACCAGAACAGGCGGCGAGTGAACCATGGCCTTGGCGACCAGCATGCGCCGCCGCATACCACCCGATAGCGAGCGGGCATAGGAATCCGCTTTATCACCCAGCCGGACGGCGTTCAATATTTCCTCGGTCCGGCGCTCTGATTTTGGCACGCCATAGAGCCCGGCTTGAGTTTCCAGGACTTCGCGCGGGGTGAAAAACGGATCAATATTGAGCTCTTGCGGCACAATGCCGATAGATGAGCGGGCTTGGCGCATCTCTTTTTCGATGTCGTAGTTCCATACTTTGACATCGCCGGAGGTTTTGATCACCAGACCAGCCATAATATTGATAATCGTTGATTTGCCTGCACCATTTGGTCCCAACAAGCCAAAGAAAGAGCCGCGTGGGATTTGCAAATTAATGTCGATCAGGGCTTCTTGGGGTGGCTGGATCGAATTCCCGGCATAGGTTTTATTGAGGCCGTTAATCTCAATGGCATAGTCAGGTAGGCTGCTTATCATTGGTCGTATTAATCCTGCCAGAGCTTGATTGTGGGGCGTCATTCGGTATCATTCGCATGGCAGAGGGTCAATCATCAACTGTGAGATCAACTGCGGGACTGAAATACAATAACAGCAGGTGGAACGGAAAAAATGGACAGCACCGAAATTGAACAACCAATTATCGTCGAAACCTCTGCGGTCAGCTGTGATGGCGGTGGCGGTACAGCGGGACATCCGAATGTCTATTTGAATATTGGTAGCGAAGCTCAGGTCGTTTGCCCCTATTGCAGCCGCACATTTGTGCTGGCCGAAGGTGCAACCGGCGGCTCTGGTCACTAATTGCTTATTCATGGCCACTAAATCCAAAGAGATGAAACATGTTTTCCTGATCGACGGGTCGGGTTTTCTATTTCGCGCCTTTTTTGGCGTCAAAGCACAGATGAACCGCCCCGACGGCACACCGACCAACGCAGTCTATGGCTTTACTCAAATGCTGTTGAAGCTGGTCGATGATACCGATGCCGATCATATCGCGGTGATCTTCGATCGCGCGCGTAAAACCTTCCGCAGTGATATTTATAAAGACTATAAAGCCCACCGGCCGCCGCCGCCGGATGATCTGATTCCGCAATTTGAGCTGGTGCGTGAGGCCACCCGGGCGATGAATATCCCGGCTGTCGATATGGAAGGCTATGAGGCGGATGATCTGATCGCCACCTATGCCAAGCAAGCGGCTGAGGCGGGCGCCAATGTCACGGTGGTCTCGACTGATAAAGATCTAATGCAATGTGTTGGGCCCAAGATTAAAATGTTCGATGCGATGAAAAATCGCGAGATCGGGCCTGACCAAGTGGTCGAGAAATTTGGCGTCGGACCTGAGCGGGTGATTGATGTGCAAGCGCTGGCCGGTGATTCTGCTGATAACGTGCCGGGTGTCGCCGGTATTGGTGTTAAGACAGCGGCGCTATTGATTGAGGAATACGGTGACCTCGATGGCGTGCTCGCCAATGCGGAGAACGTCAAACAGCCAAAACGCCGCGAAGCCCTGATCGAGCAAGCTGACCTCGCTCGTATTTCGCGTGAATTGGTGACGCTCAAAGATGACGTGCCGGTCGAAGTGCCGCTCGAAGACTTTGCGGTTAAGGAGATTGAGCCGGATGTATTGTTGGGTTTTCTTCAGGAACAGGCCTTTAAATCCCTGGTCACCCGGCTGGAAAGTAAATTTGGAGCTAAGGCACCCGAAGTTGAAGCGCCGAAAGAAAAAGCCAAGCCTAAAAAAGACACAGCTTCCGACAGCAAAGCCGATCCTGCGGCCTTTCATGTTGCCGCCGCCTTTCCGGAAAGTACTGAATATGAGTTGGTGCAGGATAAGAAAAGTCTGCAGGCCTGGATTGATGAGGCTGAGGCGGTTGGCATGCTCGCCGTTGATACGGAGACCACCTCGCTTAACGCCATGCAAGCCGATTTGGTGGGTATTTCAATGTCTATTCATCCGGGCAAAGCCTGTTATATCCCGGTCGCCCATACCGCGCCTGAGGAGCAGGCAACGCTTGATCTCGGTCTTGATGATGCGCCGGCTGCTAAGGGAAATGGCGCAATCAAGCAGATCAAGCGCGATGAGGCGATTAAGCTGATCAAGCCGCTGCTCGAGAATTCAGCGGTGCTTAAAATCTTCCATAACACGAAATATGACGCCAAAATTTTTGGTCATTACGACATTGATGTCTCTCCGGTCGATGACACCATGTTGATTTCCTATGCGATCGAAGGCGGCCTGCATAAACACAACATGGATGATCTTGCACAATTGCATCTTGATCATCAGACAATCAAATTCAAAGACGTTGCCGGCTCCGGCAAAGCCCAGGTGACCTTCGATAAAGTGCCGCTTGAAACGGCGCTTGATTATGCCGCTGAGGATGCCGACATCACGCTCCGGCTGCATAAATTGCTCAAACCTCGGCTGGCGCTCGAACATATGGTCAGTATCTATGAAGCGATGGAGCGACCGCTGATCAAAGTACTGACTGATATGGAGCGCACCGGCATTCAAGTTGACGCCAAGGTTCTAAAAAATCTCAGCGCTGATTTTGCCAAACGTCTGGGCGAATTGGAAATTGAAATTCATCAACTCGCCGGGCATGAGTTCAACATCAATTCACCAAAGCAATTGGGTGAGATTCTGTTCGATGAAATGGGCATCGAAGGTGCCAAGAAAACCAAAACCGGTGCCTATGCAACGGGGGCGGATATTTTGGAGGGCCTCGCCGCCGAGGGCCACGAGCTACCGGTCAAGGTTTTGGAGTTTCGCCAGCTGGCTAAATTAAAGAGCACCTATACCGATGCGCTGATCGAGCAGATTAATCCCGATACCGGGCGGGTGCATACCAATTACGGTCAGGCCATTGCCTCGACCGGGCGTTTAAGTTCCAACGATCCCAACTTGCAAAATATTCCGATCCGCACCGAGGAAGGCCGCAAGATCAGAACCGCTTTCGTGGCATCCAAAGGTAATGTTCTGTTGTCAGCTGACTATTCTCAAATTGAGTTGCGCCTGTTGTCCCATGTCGCCGGTATTGATGTGCTTAAACAAGCCTTCCATGAGGGTGTTGATATTCACGCCCTGACCGCTTCGCAGGTGTTTGATGTGCCGGTCGAAGGCATGGACCCGATGGTGCGCCGTCAGGCCAAGGCGATCAATTTCGGCATTATTTATGGTATTTCAGCCTTTGGTCTGGCGCGGCAATTGGGTATCTCCCGGACTGAGGCAGCGCAATATATTGCGGCTTATTTCGACCGATATCCCGGCATCCAGACCTATATGGACGATACCAAGGCAAGTGCGGCTGAGCTCGGATATGTGACGACACTTTATGGCCGGAAATGTTATGTGCCGGGGATTAATGATAAAAATGGTGCCATGCGCAGCTTTGCCGAGCGAGCCGCCATCAATGCGCCGATCCAGGGTGGTGCCGCCGATATTATCAAGCGTGCAATGCTGCGCCTGCCGGATGCCTTGGCAGAGGCTGATCTCAAGGCGAAAATGCTGTTGCAAGTGCATGATGAATTAATTTTTGATGTGCCGGAAAAAGAGCTGGAGAAAACCACCGCATTGGCGAAAACCGTGATGGAAACAGTGGCTCAGCTTGAAGTGCCGCTGGTAGTAGATACGGGGTTCGGTAAAAATTGGGATGAAGCGCATTAGCGTAATATGGCGAGCAGGCCAAAATTGCAACGGAAGCAGCCAACCGCATAGAGCGGGATTAATTTTCTCCAGTTATCCTAGGCTCACGTCATTTTTATCTAAAATAGTTCAGATAAGTTGGAATAATGCCCTAAAATAGGCATTTATCGATGTAGAGTAGTTGGCTTCTTGATTGCCAACCCACGATGCTATGGAGAAATTATTATGTTAATTAAATGGAAAAAAGCGTCGGACGTTAACCCCTCGGACATTACGCCCAAAGACGTTTTTTTAAACCGGCGCAAATTTATTCAAGCGGCAGCGATTGCCAGTGGCGCCTCGCTGGTACCAACTTTCATTAATTCAAGTCTGGCCGCCACCACCCCCGGATATGGCGGCAAGAAATACCCTGATGTTAAAAAAACCGCCTTTGGTGAGGCGGAGAAACTAACCACTTTTGAAGGGCTGACAACGCACAATAATTTCTATGAATTTGGTACCGGTAAATCTGATCCGTTTCGAAATGCCCGGACGCTAGAGCCTTCTCCCTGGTCGGTTGAAATTGCCGGTCATGCTGCCAAGACGGGTAAATTTAGCTATGAAGATATTATC
>JABIIH010000238.1 GCA_018649245.1 Rhodospirillaceae bacterium
ACGAAATCAACGACGCGAGCCCAGGCTGGCACATGCTCGGCTGCGTACATTCCGGCACATTTGGGCGAAATACGGCCTTCCGGCGAGACATCCGCCATCTCGGTAAAGATCAACCCGGCGCCGCCCTTAGCGTACGAGCCGTGATGCACCAAATGCCAGTCATTGACCGTGCCGTCATTAGCGGAATATTGACACATCGGCGCGACGACGACCCGGTTCTGTAGCTCAAGATTACCGATTTTGTAGGGCGTGAACATCGGCGGCGGTGGGTTGTTCGATGAAACGTCATAGCCCTGATCTTCTTTGACCAACTCGGCATACCAATGATTGATATCAGCGCCATAATTCGGATCACGCAGACTGAGATTCTCATACGTCACCGCCTTATTTCGGCTGAGGAAATTAAAGGCGTATTGCTTCGGGGTTAGATTATTGTAACGCCGGGCATGTTCATACCAGCCAAGACTTACGAGAGCTGTGCGTTGCAGCCGAGCAACCTCATCTTTGCGTTGATCCTCGTAGGATTTAATGGCTGCCGGAATGCTGTCTTCTTTGATGATCGCATCCGATAAGGTAATCGCATCTTCCATGGCGATCTTGGTGCCAGAGCCGATCGAGAACTGCGCCGTGTGCACCGCATCACCGATTAGCACAATGTTCTCGTGTGACCAGTTTTCAGCCGTGACGACAGGAAAGTTCCGCCAAATCGATTTGTTGGACAGCAGCGGATGACCGTCGAGTTCCTCGGCAAACAGTTCTTCGAAATAAGCGATGGTCTCGGCCTCGGAAGCCTGATCCAGCCCGGCTTTTTTCCAGGTATCTTCATGGGTTTCCAAAATCCAGGTCGAGCCCGCTTTGCCGACGCCTTGGCCGTATTGATAGGCGTGATTGTAAAACCAACCATGCTCGTTTTCTTTAAAGATGAAAGTGAACGCATCAAACTTTTGGGTCGTGCCGAGCCAGACGAATTTGGTCTGTCGATAGTCAATGTTGGGCTTGAAATGATCTTTATGGGCTTCCCGGACAAAGCTGTTAAGACCATCTGCGCCCAGTACCAAATCCGCATCCCGCAGCTGATCAAGATCGTCAATGATGGTTTCGAAGTTCATTTTAACGCCGAGCTCGGCACAACGTTTTTGGAAAATCTTCAATAACGTCATCCGCGCCATACCGGCAAAGCCATGACCACCCGAGCGAATACGCTCACCCCGGTAGCGCACTTCGATCTCGTTCCAATAGGCAAATTGATTGCGGATTTCCTGATAGGTCACCGCATCCTGACCCATAAAGTTTTCCAGCGTCTCGTCTGAAAACACCACGCCAAAGCCAAAGGTATCGTCGGCGCTATTTTGCTCATAGACCGTGATGTCGTGGTCCGGATTGGCGAGCTTCATCAGGATCGAAAAATAAAGACCACCCGGCCCGCCACCAACCACATTTATTTTTAAAGGCTTAACCATATGCATGTTCCGCTAAGATAAATTTTTGATCTAATCATATTTTGATTAGCATGCTATTCTTTGGCTTCAAATCAAGCATTAAACCGTGGGGGTGGGAATGTTAGAAAACTGCGTCGACTGGCCGGTCGAATTCGCTGACAAATATCGCCGCAAGGGCTATTGGCAGGACATCAATCTTTACCAGCATTTTTGCCAGTTGGTTGAGCGTTTCGGTGACCAGGAAGCCATTGTCTTTCAAGAACAGCGGCTGACTTTTAATCAATTATTGAGCCAGATCGATAGCGCCGCTGCAGCTTTGTCCGAGTGCGGCCTCAAGGCTGGAGAGCGCGTGGTTTTCCAATTGCCCAATTGCCCGGAATTTATCGTCACTTTTTATGCCCTGCTGAAAATAGGCGTCATCCCGGTGATGGCCCTGCCACCCCACCGGGAAACCGAGATCAAACATTTTGTTAATCATGCCGGGGCCGTCGCTTATTTCTTTCCGGCGCAACTTCGTGATTTCGATTACCGCGAGATGGCAGAGAATGTGCGCAACGAATGCCCAAGCTTGAAACATCTTTTTGTGCTGGGTGAAGCTCGGAAGGACCAGCAGTCATTGGCTGATTTTTTTAACGGCTCTGCGTCAACCAGTTCCACCTCGCTCGTGCCGGCTTCAGAAGTTGCCTTTATGTTGTTATCAGGCGGCACCACAGCTCTGCCGAAGCTCATTCCTCGGACCCATAACGACTATTTGTTTAATTTGCTGCAAGCTGCAAGCGCCGGCGGCCTGTCGGCTGGCGTGACTTTTATGGCGGCCCTGCCGATGGCGCATAATTATACCCTGGGCTGCCCGGGCTTCCTGGGTGCGCTGGCTTATGGTGGCCGCGTGGTGATTGCCACCGCCCTTGATCCGGAGACCATATTTAGTTTGGTCGAGCAGGAAAAAATCAATGTCATTCCGGCAGCGATACCGCTGATTGTAAATTGGCTCAATTCCGATATCCCTGAGCTTTTCGACCTGTCTTCGCTCAACCTGATCACCAATGGCGGCGCTAAATTGCAGCCCGAGTTGCGCCAGCAGCTTGAACAAAAGTTTAGTTGCATCTTTCAGGAAATTTATGGCACTGCCGAGGGCCTGCTTAATTTCACGCCGCTTGATGGGCCCGACGATGTTCGGTTCAACAGTTCCGGCAAGCCGCTATCCGCCGATGACGAGATAAAAATCATCGATGATGACGGTAACGAACTATCGGAAGGCGAGCTTGGTGAACTGGTGGTCCGAGGCCCCTACACCATTCGCGGCTATTACAATGCGCCGGAAAATAACGCCAACGGTTTCACGGATGACGGTTATTACAAAATGGGTGATCTGGTGCGCCTCAAAGACGGCTATCTTTATTGCGAAGGCCGGACTAAGGATCTGATCAATCGTGGCGGCGAGAAAATCAGCTGCGACGAGGTGGAAAAACACATGCTCGCCAACTCCAAAATTAAAAGTGCTGCCCTGGTCGCCATGCCGGACCCGGTTTTTGGTGAAAAAGCTTGTGCCTTTGTTATTCTGCAGCCGGATCAGAGCCTGGATTTGGAAGACTTAAAGAACTATTTGCTGGCGCAGAAAATCGCCAAGTTTAAACTGCCCGAGCGGTTAGAAATAGCCGACGGTTTTCCGATCAGCCCGGCGGGTAAAATCCTCAAGAAAGAACTGCGCCAAATAATAGCCGCTAAACTGGAGCAAGAATCTGCTTGAATTGGGCGAAACCCTGACAAATAACAGTCAAAACTAATAAATGCGGAACATGCTATGTCACAAGAAACCTTAGGCTGGGAAGAATGGGCGTCCTTTCCTAAACTTGGCGTCCCTGCCGTCATCGCTAAAATTGATACCGGTGCCAAAACCTCTGCCCTCCATGCCTTTGCCATTGAACCCTTTGGCACTGATGCCAAACCCTATGTGCGCTTTGGTATTCACCCGGTGCCGGATCGTCCTGACATTGAAATTTTTTGCTCAGCCAAGATGGTCGACCGCCGCGAGATCACCAGTTCCAACGGCGAGAGAGAACTGCGCTATGTCATTGAGACACCGGTGCGGATTGGCGATCAGGAATGGCCGATTGAAATTACGCTGACCAACCGGGAAAATCTGCAATACCGCATGCTGTTGGGCCGGACCGCCATTTTCGAAAACATGATAGTCGATCCAAATCAGAGCTTTTTGCAAGACGAACTTTCCTACGATCTCTATAAAAATCTTAAAAAATCCAAACCGGTTGAGCGTTCGCTTCGCCTCGGTCTGCTGACCCGGGAGCCCAACAATTATTCCAGTCGGCGTATCTTGCAAGCGGCGGAAGAGAAAGGTCATTTCTGCGAGATCGTCAATCCAACCCGCTGCTATATGGATATCAATGCGCTGTCACCAGAAGTTCACTATGCGGGAGAATCACTACCCCGGTTTGATGCAGTCATTCCCCGGATTGGCGCCTCGATAACCGAATACGGTATGGCGGTGGTGCGGCAATTCAATCTGATGGGGGCATTTTGTTTGAACGAAGCGGCTGCCATCGGTGCCTCACGGGATAAGCTATTTGCCCACCAAGTCCTGGCGCAACACCGCATTGACATGCCGGTCACGGCTTTCGCCAAATCAACCCAGCAAACGGCTGCCTTGATCGATATTGTCGGCGGCCCGCCGCTGGTGGTGAAACTGCTGGAATCGACCCAGGGACGCGGTGTCGTGTTAGCGGAAACCAAAAAAGCGGCTGAATCCGTCATCGGCGCCTTCCGGGGTTTGCGCGCCAATTTCCTGGTGCAGGAATTTATCAAAGAAGCCGCCGGTACCGATATCCGCTGTCTCGTCGTTGGCGGTAAAGTTATCGCCTCGATGATGCGACAAGCCGAAGCCGGTGAATTTAAAAGCAATCTCCATCGTGGCGGTGAGGCGCTGCCGGTTAAAATTACCAAAGCCGAACGAGCCATCGCGGTAAAAGCAGCAAAAGCAATTGGCTTGAATGTGGCCGGTGTTGATTTGCTGCGCTCTGATGCCGGCCCAAAAGTTCTCGAGATAAACTCGTCGCCGGGATTGCAAGGTGTTGAGCGCGCCACCGGCATCGATGTCGCAACCCAAATGATTAATTACGTCGAAAAAAGCGTCAAACCGCGTTTTCGCAATAAACGCTCCAAAAATCCTGTGACTTAATTTAGGTGGAACTTACCGTCGGGCCGAAAAGCCTTAAAGGCGAAGGCAAAGGTCACATCATAGGGGAAATCTTTGCCGTTCTTGGTAACGATAACATTGCCGATATCCCGGCCATCAGCAATTCTTCGCTGATCATGGATCGAGTTTTGCCCCGCCACCCAGCTTAAAACAAAATCTCCCTGCGGTAGTTTTTTCTTTATTCTCAATAGCTTAAGCGGCCAGGCTTCATTGCCGATAACAATCACTCGATCCATTGCGCTGAGACCCTTGGGCAAGGGATAGCGGTTGAACACGCGGGGCGCGGCACGATCCATATTCTCATAGGGTGTCAGACCATAGGGTCTCGCTGCCTTATCGTTGGGCACCAGCAATTTGCCTTGAGGTGCGCGGGCTCTGAATTTTGCCAGGGATTCCAGTCGCGCCGGCAATAGCTTCATTTTCTGCTTAGTCAGATCACCAATAATCGCCTCGCCGGTAAATTGCTGCCACCAAGAACCGGTTTCAAGATCATACATCACCATATCGAAGTGGCGAATTCGTCCGGTATTGCCGAAACTTAAAGTTCGACCATCAAGGCGCCGATCAAAAACCACGCCGGAATTACACAGCGGACAATAGGAGATCAGCACCGGCACACCGCCGATCACTTCATTGACAATCTCGTGCCACAAAAGAATACGCAACGGATAGGCCCGGGCATCACCCTTGATCATGATGCTCAGCACCGGCTCTAGCGGCCCCAGCTCCTTATCTGCCGCGGCATCAATATAAAGTGGATTATGGATGGGCGGAATTTGATCGCGCCGGGGACCATCGGTAACAATCTCATTAAAAGCGATGGCGGTTTTTTTGAAGTTAGTTTCCGGGAATTCAGTTAGCCATGCCGGGTCCGGGGTGCCCTGAGCAAAAACGCTAAACGGCACAATAATCGCTAAAATTGCCAAAACTAATCTCATGCCAAGAAGTTTCGGCGCTTCCAATCAGTAAGGCAAATCACCACTTTCCCTTTCCTGGTCAAATTTGGGTGATCGATCGGCCTGACGAAATAATCTCTAAGATCGTATTCCTTAGTTGCGATTTTTCTGAGGCGCTGTAATATCTGTAATTGAAAGTTAAAAAATAGGGAGTGGCCGAGGCAGTGAACCACCGGTTATTTATCATCGTTTTTGTCCTTATCGCCTTTGCCTTTGGCTCGGTGGCGCAAGCAACAAATAAGGCCGGAGCATCAAAATTCGTCAGCGACTTAAGTAACCAGGCGCTTGGTGCGTTAGAAGCCAATGGTGTGCCGCTGGACCAAAAAGAAAAAAAGGTGCGGCAAATCCTGTCAACGAATTTTGATCTTAATCTTATCGGTCGCTATGTCTTAGGCGCGGCTTGGCGCAAAGCTACAGCGGACCAGCGCAGCCAATATCAAACACTGTTTAAAGAGTTTGTTTTGCGTACTTATTCGCGACGATTTGGCGGCTATTCCGGGCAAAAATTTGTCGTCACCGGTGCCAAACCAATCGGCAAAAAAGACATTCTCGTCTCAACTAAAATTTCCCGTCCCAGCGGACCGCCAATATTAGCCGGCTGGCGGGTACGGGAAAAAAATGGCGCCCACAAAATTCTCGATGTCGTGGTCGCTGGAGTGAGTATGGTCGTAACGCAGCGATCAGAATTTCGCGCAGTTATTAGTAAACAGGGGGTCGGTGGTCTCATCGAAACTCTGCGTATGCAAGTTACTAAATTTTCAGCTCAAAGTAAGTAGGACTCAGTTAAATGTGTATCTTGATGGAAAAAGAAAGTTCGCAGGGTCCCGAAATCCTCTCAACAAAATCAACAGAGGTTTCGATGGGTAGAAATAACAAATTTATAATGCCTACCTTGCGCAAATTTATCACTTGCCTGAGCGTTATTGGCGGCATGTTTATTGCCTCTGCAACGTATTCCCCGGTATTTGCTGATTTTCAGGCTGGTTGGGATGCTTATCAAAATGGAAATTTTGCTAAAGCTTTAAAAGAATGGCGGGCGCTTGCAAATAATGGCGATGCCAAGGCGCAGTTCAATTTGGGCGTTATGTATGATGAAGGACGCGGCGTTAAAGAAGACCGTAGTAAAGCCATAAATTGGTGGCTAAAGGCAGCTGTGCGAGACAACAAGGAAGCCCAACATAACCTCGGCATGACTTATTTGTTCGGCAGCGGCGTTAATATTAATTACGAAAAAGCTGTGGATTGGCTCAAAAAAGCGTCGGCGCAGGGCTCTGCTAGATCGCAATACTCGCTCGGCAAAATGTACTCAGAAGGCTTAGGTGTTCAGAAAGACCGAGCAGAAGCCTTCAATTGGATCATGCGGGCCGCTGAATCCGGCATCTATCAAGCTCAATACAATATCGGCAAAATTTATCGTGATGGCAATGGCGTTGATCGCGATATTAAAAAAGCAGCCAAATGGTTCCTGGCGGCTGCCAAACAAGGCTATGCAAAGGCACAAAATCACATCGGCATCCGCTTGGCGCGTGGCGAAGGTGTTGAAAAAAATGAAGTTGAAGCATTAAAGTGGCTGACGCTTGCCGCAAAGTCCGGCAATAAACTAGCAAGTCAAAACCGCAAAGCCTTGGCGGAAAGCCTGGCACCTGAAATCGTGGCTAAAGCTGAAAAACTAGCGCGCGAATGGAAGCCGCTAAAAAAATAAAATAAGTTAGAAAAAGCTTTCCATATACCAGTCGAGATCATCTTTCGTTAGTGGGTATCCGCCATCTTTGGTTGGCTGCAAGACCTTGCTGCCGCTAAGACGACCGATTTTCTCTTGAACCTGAACCGCCATTGCCATACTCAATCCGGCTTTCCAAACCAGGGCGGTGATTGCCTTGGAACTTCCGGTGTTTAGCATTTTACCGACGGTTTCCTTTGGCAGATCGGCCAATAATATCAACGCATAGCGGACATAAGCGTTGTCTCCTTCGCCAAGAGCACTTTCTATTTTCTCTTCGCTCAACTTGCCTTGTTTATGATCAGCCTCTACACGATCAACGGCGGGCGAGATACCATTATCTTCGTCTTCGCCAAGCTCACCATTTTCGATCCGCTGACGCACAGTTTTGCGAAGCTTATCAACCAAATTCTTTTGCGTGGAGTTTTTCTCGATCAGCCGCTCCGTCAGCGCTGCGCTGACAAACGTGGCAATCCGCATCACAGTTCGTACCGGCAGGCCATCGCGATAAACCATCGCATTATGCCACTCTTTATTTCCAGCCGCCTCTTCGGTTATTTTATCGAAAGTTCGCTCACTGATAACAGAAGTGTTGTTTTCAATTACTGCCTGGGTCGCATTTTTATCTTTTTTGGCAACCACCGCATCAACAACTGGCTCTGCCACCTTGCGTCGTCTGGCAACGGCGACGAGGGCGCGTCCTTTCATGCCGCGAGCGACAATTTCCAGCAAATCGGCTTCATTGAGCAATGGCGAATATTCTAAAATTGGCACCGAGACAATATCTTCCAAATCTTCCGCTAAATGACGGATAATTCCTTTTGGCACATTTGATGCACTTTTTAATTCCTCAGCAATAATCGCTCGAACTCGCGGCAATTCATCATTGGCGAGAACTTCCAGCACCTCCAGAGCCATTTCGGTTAATTGCTCACTTTCTTTGAGATTAAGTTCCGGCACCAAGCGACCAATTTTCATTGCAAGTTCACAACGAACTTCTTCGTCCGTGTCGGTTGATAGGATGATATCTGCTTGAAGAGGCGTGCCTCGATTTTCGGCAACTTCCCGGCGCACTTCGGGGGCATCATCGGTAGCAAAATAATAGAGGATTTCCGGTTCTAAATCTTCATGAGCCGCTAATTTTTGGCGTTCATTCACCGATCCGCTAGAGGCTATCTCCCGCGCCTTCTCATAGGATGGTTTATTCCCAATACCCGGTTTTTTACGCCGCTTTTTTGATTTGCTGCCAAATACCCAGTTTAACATAATACATTATATTTGAAGGTCTTTAGGTCTATTTACAAGTCACTTATTGCATTTTTTACTGACTAATAAATGAAATTCATCAAGCTATACAGCAACATTAGTATTTTATGATTTAGTGAATTGTATCTAAATCCGTCAATCACATGAAATCTAAGCTTAAAATGGGATGCCAATTCGAATGCAGGCTCACTGTAAGCCCATTATAACCCCTGCTTCATATCGGTGAGAATGAAATCTGCCCGCTTTACTGGGCCACCTGAATCTTTATTGGGGAATTTTGCCATCCACGCCCCCATTTTTACGTTGAGCGTACATAATATCCCGCCGATGGCGGTATGATTGGCTTCCACTAACTCTTTGAAACCACTGAATTTTTCAGCTGTGATACCGTCCCACATGTCATCGGTGGATTGGGAAAAAACGGCAAATCGTTTATGGGCAACTTTATTCAGATTTTGGATCTTATCATTCAACCGGGTGCTTACAGCAACCAAATTCGCGTTTTGTTTTAATTGAGGATGATTGATAATTTCTTCCACCGAAGACTCGAAATCGTCAATTGCCGGCTGCACAGAATCCATGCATTGGCGAAAGTAGGCGACAGATAAATATATATCTCCGTAATCTTCCAGGAATTTCGGCACGCCGGCAATATCAATGCCTAAGCGTTGCGACATAATGCGGAGCTTTTCTCTAGCTAGGTTTACGTCTGGATGACGAAAAAGGGCCAGTACGTCGCCATAATCTTTTACACTTTCATCGTCGCTGCCATAAATTTCCATAATGAGGCGTTCGGTAAAGTGCTTCATATATTCAGCTAATTCTTTTTGCTTTGAGCTTGAAAGCTTCAAGTGATCATGATCGTTCACCGGAATGCCCATATTTCGAAGTTGAACGCGCAGTCCGAATACGTCGTAACTGTAAAGCTTCGCTAAGCTGCGTAGCAGTTTGATATCATTTGCTTCAATATTTGAATATACTTGATGAAGAGATTCGACTGCCAATTGTCCACTACCGGCACTGTCATCCTCAAATATTTCTATCACACTTTGAAGATGCGAGTTTTTGATCATCCGCGTCTTACCAAGACCAGCGGTTTTAAACGGTATGGTCGCCAAAGGTAATGTATGAACGGCATCGCGATCAACATCACGGATTTCTGGCATGGCTATAACGGTTGCCAATTTTGCTTCCTTTTCCTTCCCCGAGCACCGGCGTTAAACCGAATTATCTTGATCGGTGCTTAGTTTGTTAGGTTAGGAAACTAGCGGTTTTAGCCGCGCAGAAGAATATGTAGAATCCACAGTTAATGCCGGTAATTTCAGTTAGTTATAGTCGCCTTTCCCTATTTCAAAAAAGCTGCTGCTATTCGGGTTTAATGATCGAAATAACAACTTTGCCGCGGGCCCGACGGGATTCCATATACTCGTGGGCGTCAACGAGTTGCTCCAACGGGTAAACCCGGTCTATCACCGGCTTAATTTTATGCTGTTCAATTAATTCAGCTATCTTGGCCAGCGCATTGCCGTTCGGCTGCATGAAAGACCAGGCAAACTCGCGGCCAAGTTCAGCCTGATTTGTTTGGCGATCAGCCAATTCGGCTTCATACATTTCGAGCCCTTTGTCATAGCCATGCTCTGTCGTTAGCTGCATCAATGGCGAGACGACCGAGACATAGCGCGCACCACTATGCTCTTTCAAGGTCGCCAATACCGGCTCGGTCATCTCATGGCCCAGCATATCGAGCGCCACATCACAGTCATTTAATCTGCCTTCAAAACCATCCTTGGTGTAATCAAATACTTCATCCGCACCCAGTGACTTTACCAGTTCAATATTTTTGGTACTGCAACTGGTTACTAGCTGCGCACCCCAGGCTTTCATCCATTGGATGGCGAAAGTGCCAATACCACCTGAGCCGCGGGGCAGAAAAACTTTCTGACCAGCTGTATTTTCAGCCGTCAGCCCGGCATGCACTGCCAAGGCCGCCCAAGCGGTCAAAACGACATAGGGAAATGAAGCCGCTTCTAAATGAGTTAGATTGCCAGGCTTTAGGGCAGCGAAATCAGCTTTGACGGTAACATAATCGGCACAGCCCCGATTTGAGGGGGCGGCGTAAACTTCATCACCAACCGAGAACCGTGTAACATCCTCGCCAATTTTATCAACCACACCAGAGACATCCCGTCCCATAACGATGGGTAGCTCAAATAGACCGCGTTTTTTAAAAAATTCACTGCCATAGCCATTGCGAATGGCGCAATCAATATTGTTAACGGCACTGGCATGAACGCGGATACGGATTTCATCGGGGCCGGGCTCAGGCAGAGGAGCACCCTGATTAAAAATCAGGACGTCCTTGGCGGCGCCATATTTATGAATTTCAACTGCTCGCATTAAAACTCACCCAGCCGATCAAAGTTGATAAAGAGCCGGATCACCCGGGAATTCCTGGCCGTTATCCTGGCCGATTTCCAGCGCAATTAAGTCGTTGAGCTGCTGATTCAGAGACAATAGGAGCTCCTGATCAAGATTGTCTCCGTAAGCTAGGTTGTTCAGCTCATTGGGATCAGCTGCCAAATCATACAATTCCAGTTCATTATGAGCCGTCAATGTCGCCCAATCTTCCGGGCGATGATGTTCTGACGGTTTGAAATAGCGGGCGAATTTATAGCGTCCGGTGTGAATACCTCGGAATAAAGCCGGATCATCCAGTGGCTGGGTCGGCTGGTCCCACTTTTGATCCTTGGGCGGCGGCTGTGGTGGACCGCTATTAGGGTCAGGGGGCTTAAGTCTTTCTCGCAAAAAGTTGCGTGCTGCATCAGCATCGAAAGACAACATCAAGACGCCAAAATACATCAAGATTCCGCGTTCCGATCGCTCGCTCGTGCCGTTCGATTGAAACGCCGGTGACAAATCAACGCCTTTAAGCTCAGGGTAGTTTTCGGTAATCTGATCAGGGCTCAGCCCTCCCAGCGATAATAAAGTCGGTGCAATATCCAGCGCCGAGCCAAGCTCTTTGGAAATGCCGCCACCTTCAATATTGGGATGAACCACCGTAAACGGCACCCGTAGATTTTCCTTATACATCATCGGGCCTTTTTGGCTCATACCGTGAGCGCCCGCCATTTCACCATGATCGGAGGTGTAGATAATAATTGTGTTATCTTCCTGCCCACTTTCATGCAGCGCTTCCAAAACCGTGCCCAAATGATGATCAACATTGCGGATACAATTGAAATAATAGGAGCGAAAGCGCCGCCAGGCTTCCTCATCATCTCGCAGCGGCCCACCAAAAAAGTAGTCGTTGAACAACTGAAAGTTTCGTTGCGCCCAGGGCTTGGTTGAGAGATCATCGGCAAAGCTATCCGGCAACGGTTCATCCCAAAAGGTATCGTAGGGTGGCTCTTCCGGCGCTGGCTTGAGTGTTGAGATCAGCCCGGGGTGAAGGCGCTTTTCCTCCATATCCCCGGTCGCATCAAAAAACATAATGTCATGGGGATTTACAAAATTAACAGCCAGCAGCCACGGTTGCTCGATTGATTGAGCCGCTGCACTATTTTTCAGCCAATCCGCTGCTTCGCTGGCAATCGCCCCGTCCTGGCGATAGCCTTCCCAGCTTTCACCCCAGTGATCACCGTCCGAGCTGTAATCTGAAAACCCATATTTTTCCAACGCGTCTTTGGTGTTTGGCATAACAATGGGGTTTTGGCGTGGTGGCAAATCGGCGCCACCTAAATGCCACTTGCCTTTATAGGCCGTGTAATAGCCAGCTTCGCGCATCATATGACCAATGGTTTTGACATCAAGCGGCAGATCACGCTGTGGCGGTGCGTCGGTGTTGGCGATAATGCCGGTTTTGCTGGTATGCAGGCCAGTATAAATAACCGAGCGCGACGGTGTACACGGCGCTGTGGTAACATGATAGTTTAGAAACTCGGTGCCCCGCGACCGCAATCTTTCATGGGCCGGGAGAGCCAATCCGGGGGGCAAATCGGGCCGGGCACATTCTTGATCAGAGATAATGAAAAGAATATTTGGCTGTGCTGTAGTCATCAATTATGATCACACGATAACTTCGAAAAGAAAAGACCAACACCTATAAGATTGGCCCAAAACAGGAGAAAACAATATGGCCGTCGTTGTAAAACCCGCTGTCGAGCGCGGTAAAATTGCACCCTTCAAAATGGGCCATGTTGCTCTCAAGGTTCGTAATCTTGATCAAATGATTGAGTGGTACGCCACTGTATTGGAAGCCGAGATTTCCTACCGCAATGATGACGTTGCCTTCATGGCTTATGACGACGAGCACCACCGCATTGCCTTGGTCAATCTACCGGATTTGGAAATCCCGGCGGACAACGCGACCGGCATGGACCATGTCTCTTTTTCCTATAAAGATTTAGGCGAGTTGCTGGCGTCCTATACGCGTATCAAAAATGCCGGCATCGAGCCCTTCTGGTGCATTATCCATGGTCCCTCGACGTCGATGTATTACAAAGACCCGGATGGCAATAAAATCGAACTGATGATCGACAATTTCGAAACGCTCGAAGAATTGGTCGAGTTTTTTGATGGCGGTGCTTACGAAGAAAATTTCATGGGCATTATCTATGATCCGGATGAAATGGTCGAAAAATATAACGCTGGCGTATCGGCAAAAGAGCTCACCAAACGCCCGACCCTGCCCGAAGGCATGTCACCTTGGGATATGCTCAGAAGCTGATCCAATTAATGTAATAAGTGTGCCTGGCACCTTATTATACTGGCTCGTCGATCACGGTGTTTTCGATATGACCAATTTTTTCGATCTCAACTCTGACGACGTCGCCGGACTTGAGAAAGTTCGGCGGGTCGGCCAGGGCGCCAACACCGGCAGGCGTGCCGGTGGCTAAAATATCGCCGGGCTCCAGCGTCATCACGGTCGAGAGATAAGCGATCTGCTCAAAACAGTTAAAGATCATTTCACTGGTATTACCGCTTTGCCGTGTTTCGCCATTTACCAAGGTGGAGATGGACAGATCATGAGGATCACCCAATTCGTCTGGCGTTACGATCCAGGGGCCGACCGGACCATGGGTGTCAAAAGATTTTCCGAGCGTCGCCGTCGGTGAGCGCATTTGCCAATCCCGCACACTGACGTCATTGCATACAGTGTAACCTGCAATAACATTGGCAGCATCTTCAACCGCCACATGGCGACAGCTTTTACCGATGACCACGCCAAGCTCGCACTCATAGTCCAGCTCAGCGGAGACACTCGGCAAGTGAAGGTCATCATAGGGACCGTTGAGGCAGGAAACCTGCTTATTGAACCAAATCTGATATTCGGGCTTGGTCATGCCAAGTTTGGCGACCTCTTCCAGGTGCGAGCCGTAATTCAAACCAATTGCCAGATATTTTTCGGCATTCGGCACCGGCGTCTCGAGTTGGACTTCGGCGAGTTCAAAAGTTTTGCCGGTAGCTTTCGCCGCTGTTTCAAGCGCCACTTCGCCATCTCGTAAAAAACTGCGCATATCACGGGGTAGATTAGGCGCCGCCTCGGACAGATCGAGAATCTCACTCTTTTTCACCACTCCAATCCTGGTCATTCCGCCGTGGGTGAAGGTCGCTAATTTCATTTTTGTCTCCCTAGTTGATTACCTCAGCTAACTATCCGCCTTAAAGGCAAGATCTAGCCGGCGTTCGGCAAACCGCCATTGCCCATCAGAGCCTTTTTCAAAGGTTTCGTATGAATCGCCGACCACATAGGTTTCCGGCATTGCGGGCTGGTCACCTGTGCCAATAAAGGTGGTTGCGGTGACGACGGCCTCGATACGGTCGGGGCTAGCGGACAATATCCGCAGGTTCGACCAGAGGTGGCGGGATAGGCGACCGGCTTGCTTGGCACGGGTTTCAAAAAGCTCCGTCAAATCAGCTTTGCCTTGAACATCCATGCCAGGAGCCGATATACGGCCATCCAGAGTAAAAAGCTCAGGTATTTTTGCTGCTTCACCGTGATCTGCATACCAGCAAAATGTGGTGATGAGATCGCCCAGTTCTTGCCGCAGCTCGGTGCCTATTTTTTCATGCTCGGCCAAACCAGTGTCCCCCTGTTGAAGGAGCCACCATGCCATGCAGTTTCCATCTTGGCAAAAAATAGGGCCACCAGTTAAAGGCAGCCCCACTTAAATCAAATATGAGTTCCTGGTTTATTCAGAAATAGAAATGGTTTGTGCCGCCATCTTGCCATTTCGGCCTTCAGCCAATTCATAATCAACTTTTTGACCTTCATCCAGGCTGGTTAACCCGGATTGTTCAACTGCAGAAATATGAACGAAAGCATCATCACCGCCATCGTCAGGCATAATGAAACCATAACCTTTTTGCAGATTGAACCATTTTACTGTCCCCTTAGGCATCGAAAAACCTCCTCAACTGGGAATACTATATATTTTAACGCACCTAATAACTCGGCTTTAAACTGATCCAATAATGTAGAAGATGAGCACGCCCTTCGGGTGGAAGTCGGCTACGACTGTTAACATACCGGAAAAGATTACCTTTTATTTACAATGGATTGAGAAAAATCTCAATGGGGAAACAAATATTTTCGCTAATTTTTGTTTAAAACAGAAATCTCTAATATGCTCTATTTTTGATCAATTTCCGGCTTCATCAAGCTGCCTTTCGAGCTCTCTTTTTGGCTTGTGATCACCATGTTTGATCTTGGGATTATCCGGCAACGGACTCTTATTATTTTGGATAGATTTGGCATCGGCGGTCTCTGAATAGGCGAGTATTTTACTACCCTTTATCGTCACCCGATCCAACTTTCGGCGCTGCGGAAAATAGTCGTGAACAGCATAGTGTTGAGTTGACCGATTATCCCAAATAACAACCGTATCGACGGCCCAGTGATGGCGAAATTGGTACTCTGGAATTTTTGCCTGATCGAACAGCTGGGTCAGTAAATTGCGGCTCTCAACCTCATCCATCCCATTGATTTTAATAGTAAATTGTGGATTGACGAAGAGTACCGGCTTACCTGAAACCGGGTGTTTACTGACCACAGGATGGAGAATCGGCGGATAGCGGTCTTCATAGTAACGAAGATCGGCTTTGCTCTTCTCATCGCTGCCAAAAAGTGCCCGGAATGGTTTAAAATCATGGATCGCTTCGAGACCAGAAATAAAATTTTTCATGCGGTCACTGAGCCCCTCATAGGCCGAGGTCATACTGGCAAACATGGTGTCGCCGCCGACTTCCGGAATGACTAATCCATGCAGCATTGTTGCCAGCGGTGGATCGGCGCGAAAAGTTTCATCACTGTGCCAACAATCGGTTGAAAAAGGTGGATTATCGGCATCATTATCAAACATAATTAATTCTGGCGTATCATCACTATTTGGTGAAAAAGGGTGAATACTGAGCTCACCAAACTTTTTAGCAAAATCTATTTGCTGCTCGGAATTGATCGGCTGATTGAGGAAAACCAGGAGTTCATGCTCGACAAATGCCGCTTCAATGACTTTGAAAGTTTCGTCATCAAGGCTTTGTGTTAAATCAACACCTTGAATTTCAGCACCAATATGGGCGCCCCGCTGAACGACTTTTACATTTGCCGCTGAATTGGCCATGTTGCCATCTCCTGATTATTATTATCGAGTAGTTTACTCTATTTCACCAATTAATATCGGGCAAAACAACTTCATAATTTTCGCTGTCATTCGTCGTCTCCGCATGGGCCATTAAATTGGCCATGATACTCATCGAGGTATCAATCACCCAGCGGGTTTGCGCTTCACCGGTCTCGTTTCCGGCCGCCACGACTTCCGGCAAAATGTGTTGCTGCAGAAAGCCCGCCACACCCGCAAGTGCCCGCGCTGTAATCCGCAATTTACTGGCTTCAACTTTAAATCTGCTCTCATGCTCCAGGATTTCTGCAAGGCGAACAAGTTCGGCCATCATGGCTTCAATCTCGGGCGTTTCACGCTCGGTTTTATCAGCAGCGAAACGGAGATAGCCTGCATAGAAGTTGTAATCAGTCATTTTCGATGTCTTTAATTCCCCACACATTAAACTCGTTAAACAATATAAGAGGCGACGTTGCCAGAAATTTATGTCGATGCTGATGCCTGCCCGGTTAAAGATGAGGTGATTAAAGTGGCGACCCGGCACGGACTTAGAACTTACATGGTCAGTGATGGCGGCATTCGTCCCTATCCGTCACCTTTGGTCGAGCTGGTTATTGTTGAGCAAGGCGCCGATGCTGCTGATGATTGGATTGCTGAGCATATTAGCAACGGCGATATTGCCATCACCAGTGACATTCCGCTGGCAGCCCGTTGTCTGGAGCAGGGCGCTCAGGCACTGAAACCCAATGGCGAGGCTTTTACCGAAAATTCCATCGGCATGGCGTTGGCAACCCGGGAACTGATGCAGGGTTTGCGGGAATCCGGGGAGATCACCGGCGGCCCCCGACCCTTTTCCAATCGCGACCGCTCGGAGTTTCTTAATGCGCTGGAAGTGGCGGTGCAAAAGATAAATAGGTGATTTAATTAAGTGCCAGGCACCCAAATATTATTTAAAAAAGCCTCGGATGAGGCCCTTTTAAATGGCGGTGGTGGCAGTCCAAAGCGGACATTGACTAAAGAAGCTGCAATGATGCAGTTCATGGGCTAATTGATGGCCTAGTGCTGCGCACATAAGAATTATTAAACTCGATCTTTAAACTACT
>JABIIH010000013.1 GCA_018649245.1 Rhodospirillaceae bacterium
GGGCCTGCCGTTTACTGTCTTTGCCGCCACTGATCCGATTGACCGCGGCTCAAACAATTACCTGAGTTGGGATCAAATCAGAGAATTGAAAAAAGCTGGTGTCGAGATTAGCGGCCATACTTCGTCGCACAATCACATGCCAGTTTCCAGCCCCGATCAAAATAAGCGAGAGCTGCAAAAATCAAAGGCACGGATGGTTGCGGAGTTGGGCCAGGCGCCGGACATGTTTGCCTATCCATTTGGCGAAGCCAGTGCGCGCGTACAAAAACTAGTGCAAACGAACGGCTATACGATGGCTTTCGGCCAGCATTCCGGCGTTGTCAATAAAACAACGAATGTTCATTACATTCCCCGCTTCGCCCTAAATGAGAATTATGGCGATATGCGGCGCCTTCGCCTGGTGTTAAATGCCCTGCCCCTGCCAACCAAAGATATCACGCCTGCCGACCCCTTTCTCACCGCTAACAATCCACCTGATTTGGGTTTCACGGTAGCGGCATCAATCAAAAACCTTCATCGGTTATCGTGTTTTTCATCCAGCGAGGGACGGGTCCGGGTCGAGCGTTTGGGACCGCGTATCGAAGTTCGCATGACCAGCGCGTTTCCCAAAGGGCGGACGCGGATTAACTGTACCTTGCCCGGCCCAGATAACAGGTGGCGCTGGTTCGGCACACTTTTCGTCGTGCCAAAATGAAATTCTTCAATTTTTAAAGAATGAGGCCGCTAGATGACGGGCTTATTGTCCAGGCTGACGGATTTGCCGCCAAGCCGAGCTTTGTCCAGGCTTTGCAATTGATTGCCGGTGATAATGGACTGAATGGTGCGGACATACTTGCTGCCTCGTTCCGAATAGCTGGTCAGAGTTCCGGCCAGCCCGGTTCCGGTTAGACGCTGACCGCGCGTGCGCAAGGCCAGACGTTCTTGGCGAAATTTCCGATAGGCGCGATGGGTATTGAGATTAAGGATATAAGCCTCAACCGCGTCCATCAGTGAGGTGAAAGTACGAACCCGGTGTTCTTTATCCTCATCCCGCTTTTGCGGTTTTAATGAACGCTTGTTTGAAAATGTCCACTGACCAAAAATGGCATTGCCTTCAAGAGCGAAGCGAGAGGTTCCCCAGCCACTTTCTTCGGCTGCCTGAGCCAAGGCCAAAGAGGGCGGAATAATATCAATGCGGCGAACCATTTCGTTCAAATTATAACGCTCAACATTATAACGCTCAGCTATAGCTGCCAGCCACAAACGATCAGCAGCGGCAATTTTACCGGTCTTGTTTTTTGCCGTCCGGATACGCAACACACGCTGACGATTCTTCAAAATATCATCATTGGCTTTTAGCACCAGTGGCAGAACCGTTTTAAAGAATATACGCTTGCGGTCTGCCGGCACGCTGATGCGTGGCATATCTTGCGGGATGGCGACAACAAATACGCGAGGCACCGACGCCCCTTCATCACGCACATCTTCAAGGTCATAGTCGAGGGTCGAAAAGGCCTGTGACAAAGTGCCGACAGTCAGGTGTTTAATTCCCGCTAGTCCGGATTGCTTAAAGGAGCGAAGAGCACTCACAGTACCGGACGCGGTTTCCATATCAAGATCAAACTGATCGAAGTTTGCTTTGGGTGATTGCGGCACAGTCGGATGAGGCGAGCTTATCGCTATCGCCACCAAGGATACCGTACAGAGGCCCATAAGACCAATTATCGTCCGCTCAAAAGTCGCCATATTCGGCTTAACCGCTCCACCAATATTATCAAACTCTTTGCTTTTGATATCCATTCGCGATACCAAAAACTCTCCGCCGAAATCGGTCTTTGCAACCTTATTGCGGAACCCTGGCCGGTGCCGGATATTACCGAAAATGGAGGTCATAGAGCTAGACGTTTTTTTAGTTTTTTTCATAATCAAAAATTAGTCTTCAAGGGCAAGGGTTTAGTCTCCATCGTTCTGGAGCCGGTTGAACTGGGGAGAGTCCTAGTGTGCTATTATGGCAACAGTTTGGTGCGAATCGGGCCTTTGGTCTTAATTGATCAAACTCAACCTACGGTCTAAGAAACCCTACGGTATCATATACTTCCGCGAGAATTGGTTCAGCAATTGCCTTGGCCCGCTCGGCACCATCTTTAAGCGCGCCGTCAAGATAGCCCGGGTCGGCTACCAGCCGCGCCATCTCATCACCGATCGGGCCGAGCACAGCAACCGCCACTTCGGTCAGCGCATCTTTGAAAGCGGAGAACTGCTGGCCTTCAAATTCAGAACACACTTCGCCGAGTGTCTTATCGGAAAGAGCCGCATAGATACCCATTAAATTCGCGGCCTCTGGACGGCCTTCGAGACCTTTCGCCTCGCCCGGCAGTAAGTCCGGATCTGATTTAGCTTTTTTAATCTTGCGGGCAATCTCATCGGGGCCATCGGTCATATTAATGCGCGAGTTTTCCGACGGATCGGATTTGCTCATTTTTTTAGAGCCATCGCGCAACGACATCACCCGGGTTGCCTCACCGAAGATTAGAGGTTCGGTCAGCGGGAACAGTTCGACGCCATAATCACTGTTAAATTTCTGCGCAATGTCGCGGCACAGTTCCAAATGCTGCTTCTGGTCTTCACCGACCGGTACGTGAGTCGCCTTATATAAGAGAATGTCGGCAGCCATGAGATTCGGATAGGCATAGAGGCCGACCGAAGCGTTTTCTCGGTTCTTGCCCGCTTTATCTTTAAACTGGGTCATCCGGTTCAACCAGCCAAGGCGGGCAACACAGTTAAAAATCCAGGCGAGCTCGGCATGAGCCGGCACGGCGCTTTGATTAAAAATCACGTTGTTTTTTGGATCTAGTCCGGAAGCGATCAGACCGGCCGTCACCTCGCGCGTGCTTGGCACCAGACTTTCCGGTTCCTGCCACATGGTAATCGCATGCATGTCGACGATACAATAAATGCATTCATAGTCGTGTTGCAGGGCAACCCAGTTGCGTAACGCACCCAGATAGTTGCCCAAATGGAGATCACCGGTTGGCTGCACGCCTGAAAAAATACGGCTCATAACGCTATTCCGCCTAAATAAATTATGTATAGTTTTATTCATTAAATTGAAGTGCGGTGTTATGGCGGCGCTGGGCACTTAGGTCAAGTCGATTTCCGCCCAAAAAGCCGGCTGAGATCATCACGGCTGGCCGCGCCAAACACCAGCGACAGCGCGCCATAAACTAAAAGCCCGCCGCCAACCAGGACGGCAATGGCAATAATATTTGAAATGACGCTCTCCTCCAGCAATTCAGCGAGGCTTGCCGCACCATAATAAACCGCTCCACCCATGACCAGACTGGCAGCAATCATTCGGGGCGTGCGGCTGAGAATGCGTGCATCGAACACAAGATGTCCGCGGCTTTTTAAGATATAGGCCAGGATCAAGGCATTGCACCAGGCCGATACCGAGGTCGCCATGGCAATACCAAGATGCTTGAACGGTCCCATCAGAATAAGATTGAGGATCAAATTAACGGTCAAAGCAAAAACTGCAATTTTAACTGGTGTGGCGGTGTCTTCGCGGGCGAAATAACCCGGTGCCAGGGCTTTCACCAATACATAAGCCGGCAGGCCGGTAGCATAGATCGCCAACGCCCCCGCCGTGGCTTTTACCGACACAGCATCAAAGGCACCGCGCTCAAACAATACGGATATGATGGGCTCAGCGATCACCACCAGGGCGACGGCTGCCGGTAAGGTCAGAAACAAAGAGAACTCAATGGCGCGGTTCTGGCTCGCCATCGCCGCTTCCTCATCACCGCTCCTCAATTGCCGTGACATGAGGGGCAACAACGCCGTGCCCACCGCTACGCCAACGACGCCCAGCGGCAATTGATTTACCCGGTCGGCAAAAAACAGATAGGAAATTGAGCCGGCCGGCAATAGCGACGCTATAATTGTATCGATCAAGAGACTGACCTGATAAACCCCGGCACCGATGGCAACCGGTACAATGCGGCGGATCATCTTCCTGACGTCAGGGGTCAGGCGCGGTCGAACCAGGCGCAGCCAAATACCTGAGCGGCCACAATGCACCAGCAGCCAGCAGAACTGTACCATGCCGGCTAGCGAGACCCCCCAGGCCAATGCATGGCCCGGCGTTGGCGTGTAGCGCGCCAATAGTGTTACCGCGCCAATCAGGCAAATATTAAGCAAAATCGGCGTCGCTGCGGCAGCGGCAAAACGGCCCAAAGAATTCAAGACGCCGGCCATCAAGGAAGCCAGGGAAATAAACAAGAGATAGGGAAAGGTGATGCGGGTCAGCAGCACGGCCAGATCAAACTGCTCAGGATTATCGACAAAACCCGGGGCAAAGCCCAGCATCACATAAGGCATGGTGATCTGGATCAGGATAACAAAAATCAGCACCGACCACAGCAGCACAGCCAAAGCCTGCTCGGCAAACACTTGCGCCACGGATTTTCCGTCACTTTCCAGCAAGCCGGCAAACTGCGGCACAAAGGCCGCGTTAAAGGCTCCTTCGGCAAACAAGCGGCGGAACAAATTGGGGAATTTAAAGGCGACAAAAAAGGCGTCGGCGATCAGCCCGGTACCCAGGATCGCCGCGATCAGGATATCGCGGATGAAGCCTAAGATACGGCTCAGCATGGTAAAGCTGCCGACCGTGGCGATGGAGCGGAGAAGTGCCATGCTGATGGTTTAGATCATACTGGTTAAGGAAAGACTGCTAAAAATGGCTAAAAGATTTAAAATTACCCGGAAATTAAACGAAGACCGGCTCTCAAATTGGCCCAATTTTTATTGGGTTCCTCCCTGGTAAACCTAAACTGTCATTACAGCTGTTTCCCGAAATCCGGAACCGGTCTTCAATTCTAATGTAGCGCTCTAAATTGGGCAGGATTAAGGCGGGGTTACTCCGCCGCCTCGTATTTCCGCTCGCCCTCCGGCTCGACCGCCTTTAAGAGCTCGGCCCGAATGTGACTGAGCTTAACGTCACTGTTGATTTTAAGGCCGAAGATGTCTTTGACATAAAATGTATCAACCACATGTTCGCCATACGTCGTGATATGAGCCGAGGTGATTTTGAGACTGAGCGCGGTCAGGGCTGCCGTTACGTCATATAGAAAGCCAACCCGGTCACGGCCGTTCACTTCAATCACCGTATCAGTGGAGCTGGCGGCATTATCAACAATAATTCGGGGCGCCACACTGAACAGCTCCTCCTTTTTCATCAAGCCGCTTTTGGCTGCCTTGGCGAGTTCTTGATCGAGATACAATTTGCCAGCCAAAGTTTCTTCAATACGGGAGCGCAGACGATCCAATTGGCGCGGGTGATTATAGGCCTGATTGTTAACATCCAAGATCGAAAAACTATCCAGCACCATACCGTCAGACATGGTGACGATCTTGGCGTCCATGATCGAGGCACCCGAGAGCGCAACCGCACCGGCGATTTGCGAGAATATGCCAGGGTGGTCCGGCGTATAGACGGTGATCTCGGTATACTCAAATTCGTCATCGATGCGAATATCGATGTGCAGACTAAGGTCTCGAGCTTTCGCTTCGTGTACGATCTCAGCATGACGCTGATGCACGTCAGTATCATAAGCCAGCCAGTAGGACGGATAGCCGGTTGAGATAAAACCTTCCAGTTCTTGAGCGTCCCAGCTGCTGAGCGCCGTGCGGAGATCATCCTTGGCGTGATCGATCCTGGCTTGGCGGTTATCGGCGACCATATCACCCGACATAACCTCCAGGGCGCGCTGATAAAGCCCGCGCAATAAGCCTGACTTCCAGGCGTTCCAGGTTTTGGGGCCAACCGCGCGAATATCGGCCACCGTCAGCACCGCCATCAGGCGCAGCCGCTCGACCGATTTAACCACTTCGACAAAATCATGAATCGTTTTGGGATCATCAATATCGCGTTTGAAAGCAATATCGCTCATTAATAAATGATGACGGATGAGCCAGGCCACGGTCTCGGTTTCTTCCGCCGTCAGGCCAAAGCGCGGGCAAAGTTCCTGCGCCAGCTCGGCGCCGAGTTCCGAATGATCGCCGCCCCGGCCCTTGGCGATATCATGCAATAAGACCGCAACATAAAGAGCGCGGCGTGATTGAATTTCGCTGATCGCCTGACTGGCATTGGGCATATCTTCTTTATAAGAGCCGGCTTCGATGCGGGACAAAATTCCAATGGCCCGGATGGTGTGCTCATCGACCGTATAAGTGTGATACATGTCATATTGCATCTGGGCGACAACGCGACCGAAATCAGGGATAAATTTACCCAAGACGTCGGCTTCATTCATCCGCCGTAGCGAAATTTCCGGGTCTTTTTTTGAAGTCAATATTTCAATAAACAGACGATTGGCCTCGGGGTCCTCCCGCATTTCTTTATTGATCAATTTTAAATTGCGGGAAATCCGGCGCAGGGCTTCCGGGTGAATGTCTAGATCATGCTTCTGCGCTTCATAAAATATTTGAATAATTTTGAGCGGCTCATCCCTGAAAGCCCGTTTACCTTCAACCATGATGCGCCCACGATCATCGATAAAGCCATCTATTTTAATGCGCCGCCGCAAACCGGAGAATTTGCCGGACAGGCCGAAGAAGGCGCGTTTTTTATGCTGTTCTTCGAGCACTGCACAGAGCACGCGGGTCAGATCACCGACATCTTTGGCCATCAGGAAATAGTGCTTCATAAACCGCTCGACCCCAGAAGAGCCGGCGCGGTCATTATATTCCATGCGCTCACCAATTACTTTTTGGACATCAAAGGAAACGCGTTCCTCGGCGCGGTTGGTCAGATAATGGATATGACAGCGCACGGTCCAAAGGAAATCGCAGGCTTTACGATAGCGTGAGACATCCTGCTTGGTGAAGACTTTGAGCGGCACCAGTTCTTCGACTTCATCGACCCCGTAG
Organism: Rhodospirillaceae bacterium; assembly: GCA_018649245.1. Taxonomy (GTDB): domain Bacteria; phylum Pseudomonadota; class Alphaproteobacteria; order Rhodospirillales; family UBA2165; genus TMED23. The sequence goes on from JABIIH010000013.1 coordinate 6,910, forward strand.
AGATAGCGCGCCAGCCAATAGAGCGTCTGGAGATCGCGTAACCCGCCTTTGCCCTCTTTGACGTTCGGCTCGACCACATAGCGGGTATCGCCCATGCGCTCGTGGCGGTCATCGCGTTCTTGCAATTTGGCTTCGACGAAATGAGGCCCTGAGCCTGATACAATTTCATCTTGGAAGCGTTTGGTCAGCTCTCCAAAAAGCTGCTGATCACCCCACAGCCAACGGGCATCCAAGATCGACGTACGGATGGTCAAATCCTGCTTGGCGAGACGGATGGCATCATCGATCGAGCGGGTCGAATGACCAACCTTGAGCCCCATATCCCATAGCATATAAAGAATGAACTCGATTACCTGTTCGCTATAGGGAGTTTCTTTGTAGGGAATGACGAACATCAGATCGACATCTGAAAACGGCGCTAATTCGCCCCGGCCATAGCCGCCGATGGCAACGATACTAAGCTGTTCGGCAGTCGTCCGGTTGGAAACCCGATAGGCCCGGTAGACGGCCATGTCATAAATGATCCGCACCAACTGATCGACCAGGAAGGAATTACCGCGCACCACGTCGCCACCTTTGCCGCCGGCCTCAAAGCGCCGTTGAACTTCGGCTTTACCGTCTTGCAAGGAAGCTTTAAGAATCTCGACCAATTGCGGGCGCTTGATCGATTCGTAGGTCTTGCCGCCGAGCACAGCGTCCAGCCGCTCGACCACCTCGAGCCGGTAGATGATTCTACGCTTTTGGCCGATATTGGTGATTTGATTCATTCAAACCTATCTCTTAAAGAACTCTATTAAAGCCAATATAGGGGATAAAATTGAGTTTTTCGAGGGCCGGGATTCAGCGCCTAGTTAATCTCGCAGTTTTTTCAGTTTGTAAATCAGCTCCAGCGCCTCTTTGGGGCTGAGCTCGTCGGGTAAAATCGCATCCATTTCCTGTTCCAGGGCGGAAATTTCGGGTTCTCGAGATCGCAGCGATTTTGGCCCGGCGGCAAAGAGTGGCAGATCATCAGCCAAACGCGTCACCGCGCCGGCCTGATCGCCTTCTTCCAAAGCTGCTAAAACTTCTTCGGCGCGGGCCGTCACCGCATCCGGCAAGCCCGCCAATTGGCCAACATGGATACCGTAAGAGCGGTCCGCCGCCCCGGTTGCGACCTCGTGGAGGAAGACCACGCTGCCTTTCCATTCTTTGACCCGCATGGTGTGACAGGTCAAGCCGTCGAGCTTCGATGCTAGATTTGTCAGTTCATGATAGTGGGTTGCGAACAGGGCCCGGGATTTATTGACTTCATGAAGATGCTCAACCACCGCCCAGGCAATCGAGAGCCCATCAAAGGTTGCCGTACCGCGTCCGATCTCATCCAAGATGACGAAGGAGCGCTCGGTTGACTGGCTCAGGATGGCAGCGGTCTCGACCATCTCGACCATGAAGGTCGAGCGGCCCCGCGCCAGATCATCAGCCGCGCCAACGCGCGAGAACAATCGATCCACCACACCAAGCTGAACACTTTCCGCCGGCACGTAGGAACCCATTTGGGCGAGCACCGTGATTAAGGCATTTTGGCGCAGAAAAGTACTTTTACCGGCCATGTTCGGACCGGTCAGTAACCAGAGCTGGCTGGTATCTTGGAGATAGCAATCATTGGCGACAAAGCTGCCCGCTCCTTCAAGACCGGGGTCTTTAGCCAGGGCCATTTCGACTACCGGATGACGGCCACCAATAATATTGAAACTTAAACTGTCATCGATTGAGGGACGGCAATAGCGCTGATCAACCGCCAAGCCCGCTAGGGCTGAGGCCACATCAAGCCGCGCCAAAGCCGATGCGGCCAGTGCAATCTCTTCGGCTTGAGCTGTCGTCTGTTGCACAAGTTCATCATAAAGCTCGAGTTCCATGGCAAGCGCTTTATCTGCGGCACTGGCAATCTTGCCTTCCAACTCACCGAGCTCCACCGTCGTATAGCGAACGGCGTTCTTCATGGTTTGGCGGTGAATAAAAATATCTTCCGGCCCGGCTGGCATAGTTTCGGCATGGCGGGCGGAGACCTCGATAAAATAGCCGAGCACATTATTATGCTTAATTTTGAGATTCTGGATACCGGCGGCTTGGACATATTTGTCCTGCAATCCGGCGATCAGGCGGCGGCTCTCATCCCGGAGTGAGCGTAACTCGTCAAACGCGGGGGCATAACCTTCGGCAATAAAGCCACCATCCCGGGCATAGAGCGGCAGTTCGGGCTCTAATGCTTCGCTAAGCGTCAGCACCAACTCTCCATGGGCGCCGAAATCATCCAGAGCAGTTTCAATACCATCCGGCAGTTGGGCACTTTCCAGACAACTGCGGATATCCGCCGTTAAGGCGAGGCCAACCCGGATCGCCGCCAGATCACGCGGCCCCCCTCGGGCTAATGTAAGGCGTGACAATGCCCGCTCGATATCCGGCACTTGTTTCAGAAAGCCGCTTAAATTCTCCCGCACATTATGATCATCATAAAAATGCTGCACCATATCCAAGCGCTGATTGATCACTGCAGATTGTGTCAGCGGGGCCGAAATATGTGCTGCCAGTAACCTGCCCCCGGCACCGGTCAGGGTTTGATCGATAATCGAGAGCAAGCTGCCTTTACGCTCACCGTTAAGCGTTTGGGTCAGCTCCAGATTTCGCCGCGTTGCTGCATCGATCTCCATCACCGCCCCTTCAGAGAGGCGCTTGGGCGGTGCAATTCTCGGCAATTGTCCTTGCTGGGTCAGTTCAACATAATCGAGCAGTGCCCCGCCAGCCGATAATTCGGCGCGGGAAAACGGGCCAAAAGCATCCAAGGTTTTAACTTCAAACATCGCCTGCAAGCGAAGGTCGCCATTGGTCGAGTCGAACCGGCTTGCCGGTAAAGTGGATAGCTGATCCTGCCAGGGCTGGAAGGCGTCAGCGAGATCTTCGCGGCTCGCCATACGGTCCGAGATTAACACTTCGCCGGGATCAAGCCGCGCCAACGCGGCGGCTACACTGTGCTCGGACAAGGGCTGCATTTGCAGATCACCGGTCGACATATCAAGCCAAGCCAGACCAAAACTGCCTTGCGCTTCGGCCAGCGCCGCCAAAAAATTATTACGCTTACTGTCGAGCAAAGTGTCTTCGGTCAAGGTGCCGGGCGTGATGGTGCGGACCACTTCGCGGCGGACCACCGATTTTGCACCGCGTTTTTTAGCCTCCGCCGGGTCTTCGGTTTGTTCGCAGACAGCAACTTTGAAGCCTTGTTTGATCAGGCGCGACAGATAATTTTCGTGGGCATGGACCGGCACGCCACACATTGAGATGTCTTCGCCGAGATGCTTACCGCGCTTGGTTAGCGTAATATCGAGTGCTGCTGCGGCAATCACCGCGTCTTCAAAAAACAGTTCGTAAAAATCGCCCATGCGATAAAACAGCAGGCCGTCCGGATTATCCCGCTTAATCGTCAGGTATTGCGCCATCATCGGCGTTATGCCTTTTGCTGGCGGCGCTTCCTTGACTGTCGAATCGTTTTCCAAATTGTCTGGTTCAAGTGCCGGTTCGGTCACGGGCTAATCTTCTTTCGTATATTTTCTAGCTCTATTTTAACACGTTCAGAGCCCTAAAACAGCCAAATTGATTCAATCAAAATTCAATGCTTGAACTGTCATAAATCTGTCATACAAGTATACTATAAGCGGTCGCAGAATAGGTATTCATTAGAGGTTTTAGCGGACTATCAGCATGGCCAGAAAATCCACCATCGATAAAGATTTAAAACGCGTTGTACAGCTCGAAAAAGCAACCGTAAAAGTTAGCCAAAACAAAATCAATCTGGGATTTAGCGTTCTCTTTCTAATCGGCGTGTTGATTTTCGCTACCTTTCAAACAACCGGCCTCGAAGGCAGCGCCATCCTCATCGTTGCCGCTATTATCGGCGGCTATATGGCGCTCAATATAGGTGCCAATGATGTTGCCAATAATGTCGGGCCAGCGGTGGGCTCAAAAGCCATTACTTTATTTGGAGCACTGCTTATTGCCGCGGTGTTTGAAGCTGCCGGAGCGATCATCGCCGGTGGTGACGTCGTAACCACGATCTCCAAGAACATCATCGACCCCAACACCGTTTCTGATAAAGATACTTTTATTTGGGCCATGATGGCGGCACTTTTAGCCGCCGCTATCTGGGTAAATCTAGCGACCTATGTCGGTGCGCCGGTATCGACAACCCATGCCGTGGTCGGTGGCGTGCTTGGTGCCGGTGTCGCAGCCGCAGGTATTGCGGCGGTTAATTGGCCGGTGATGGCGAAGATTGCCGCCAGCTGGGTTATTTCACCGGTGATGGGTGGATTGATCGCAGCTGGTTTTTTAAGCTTTGCTAAATATTTTATTCTCTATCGGGATGATAAAATTACCGCCGCCCGAAGATGGGTTCCGGTGCTGGTCTCGATCCTGGCCAGCGCCTTTTCGATCTATTTGGTAATGAAAGGCCTCAAGCGTGTTTGGAAGCCTGAGCCCTATATGATCGCGCTGATCGGCGCCTTCGCCTTCGCCATCGCTTATGTTCTGGTGCGGCCAGCTGTTGCCAAGGCAGCGGCGACCATGCCCAACCGGCGGAAATCGGTCAGCGATCTTTTCACCATCCCATTAATTTGTGCTGCCGCCCTTTTAAGCTTTGCCCATGGCGCCAATGATGTTGCCAATGCCGTCGGCCCACTCGCCGCCATCGTCAGCGCAGTTACCGCTGGGACAGTTGCAGCAAAAGTCACCTTGCCGATTTGGGTGCTGGTGGTTGGCGCCATCGGCATCTCTATTGGTTTATTTTTGTTTGGCCCCAAAGTTATCGAAATCGTTGGTGAGAAAATTACCAAGCTCAATCGGGTGCGGGCTTTTTGTATCGCGCTATCGGCAGCTATCACGGTGATTATCGCCTCGACCCTGGGCCTACCGGTAAGCTCCACCCATATTGCTGTTGGTGCGGTTTTTGGTGTTGGATTCTTAAGGGAATTCCTGGCCAATAAAAATAAACCTATCGCCGAGGCGATCTCATACAGTGAAGCCTCCGGCGGACCGGTAAGCTGGGAAGAAACTCCTTTGAGCATCGCCAAAAATGAGAAAAAAGAAAAGAAAGCCCGGAAGCGCAAACTCGTGCGGCGGCGTCACTTGACCACCATTGTGGCCGCTTGGGTCATTACTGTACCGGCGGCAGCAATTCTATCCGGCCTGATATTTCTGGGGTTACGTGAGCTTTTTTAAAGCGCGGCAAAATTAGTCATTTACTCAATCCCGAATGAGATGTTCCGCCATTTCCAGCGCCGCCTGCCTCGTTGCCACGGATTGGCTTTGCGCCATGCCTGCCATGACACCCAGCCGGGTCAAGACATCGACGACTTTGTCATTTGCCCCGGCCAGAATAACCGAGGCGTCCAATTCTCGTGCATTGACGATGACATCATCAAGGGCAAAGGCGCCAGTGGTATCTACCATCGGCACATCGGTTAGATCGAGAATAAGTATTTTATGGCTTTCATCCAACACCAGGCGTTTGGCGATGCCTTTGGCGGCACCAAAACTTACCGGGCCGTCGAAGTGATAGAGCACGATACTGCCACCATACTCTGTCAGGATTTTTTGTTCCGCAGCCGAAAAATCGAGATCATCCTCGGCACCACTGACAGCGCGCACGCTCGCCAATTGCAAATCCGTCATCCGTTTTACCAATAACAAACTGGCAGCCACCATGCCGGTGGCAAAGGCGACAATCAGATCGACAAAGACCGTCAGCCCCAAAACAATCAGCATGATAACAACACCGGAACGCGGCGCCCGGGTGACCCGCTTGAGATAACCCCAATCGATAATATCGATGCCGACTTTGACTAAAATACCAGCCAACACCGTATGCGGAATATGGCTGGCCAAGGGACCCAAGCCCAAAACGAGCGCCAAAAGAATAAGCGCATGCAGCATGCCGGAAAGCGGCGTTGCGCCGCCCGCCCGCACATTGACCAAGGTACGCATGGTTGCTCCGGCACCGGGAATGCCGCCAAAAATACCGGCAATCAGATTGCCGATACCCTGGCCGAACAATTCGCGGTTTGAGCGATGATGAGTGCGGGTGACCGAATCCGCAATCAGTGACGTCAGCAACGAATCGATACTGCCGAGCAAGGCCAGTATAAGCGCCCAGCCAACCATCGCCGGCAACACTGAAAAATCAATTTGCGGCAATTTCAGTTGCGGCAAGCCGGTGGGGATCTCACCCAAAATAGAAACCTCGGGTAAATAATTTACAACAATTAGTGTACCGATAATTAAGGCCACCAAAGGTGCAGGCAAAATGCGGTTAAGCTTTGCCGGCATTAGCCAGACCACTGCCAGAACACCAAACCCAATGGCGGCAGCATCCCATTTAATGGCAGCGAATATCGCCGGCAGACCCAGAAAAGTCCCCATTACACCGCCGGCAGGCGCGCTGTGACCCAGCAGCGGGCCCAATTGTAAAATAATGATAATGACGCCGATGCCGCTCATAAAACCCGAGATTACCGTATAGGGCACCAGGCTGATCAGACTGCCAAGGCGCAGCACACTAAAAAGAATTTGAAAGGCCCCGCCCATCATAATGATGGTAAAGGCAAGGGCTGGTTGATCGATATACTCAATAAAGATAATTGCCATTACCACGGTCATCGGGCCGGTGGGTCCTGATATCTGGCTCGGTGTGCCACCCAGTAAGGCGGCGAAAAATCCGACAAAAATAGCACCATAGAGACCGGCAATAGGACCAACACCCGAAGCAACGCCGAAGGCGAGCGCCAAGGGTAGCGCTACTACAGCAGCCGTCAGGCCACCGTAAATATCGCCACGTAGATTTTTGAGATGAAAACCGTGGATCAGAGACATAAAGCGCATTTTCAGGAAAAGTTCTGAAAATGCAATCTGATTAATTTAAGCGTCTAAAATTATGCGATCGCCTCGGCAGGCGGCACGAAATCCATGCCCAGATCGCGAGCGACGGCTTCATAGGTAACATGGCCTTTATGGATATTAAGACCTGCCATTAAATGCGGATCATCATTTAAGGCTTGAACATAACCCTTATTTGCAAGGTCCAGCACAAAGGGCAGGGTCGCATTGTTGAGCGCCCGGGCCGAAGTGCGGGCAACTGCTCCCGGCATGTTGGTGACGCAATAATGCACGACATCGTCGACGATATAGGTTGGCTCGGCATGGGTTGTCGGTTTGCTGGTTTCAAAACAGCCGCCTTGATCAATTGCAACATCGACGACGACCGAGCCTTTTTGCATTTGCTTGATCATGTCCTTGGATACCAGCCGGGGGGCAGCAGCACCCGGGATCAACACCGCCCCGATCACCAAATCAGCACCAATGACATATTGCTCAACCGATTCCATAGTGGCGTAGATCGTATTGAGCGTTGGCCCAAACTGCATATCCAATTCATTGAGCCGGGGTAGGGATTTATCAATCACCGTCACCGAGGCTTCGAGCCCCATCGCCATGCGGGCCGCATTGGTGCCGACCACACCGCCGCCGAGCACCACGACCTTCGCCACCGGCACGCCTGGCACGCCGCCCAGCAATATTCCCATACCGCCTTTTTCTTTTTCAAGGCAGAGCGCGCCAACCTGGATCGACATGCGACCGGCCACTTCACTCATTGGTGCCAATAATGGCAAGCCGCCCCGGTCATCGGTGACGGTTTCATAAGCGATGGCGACGCAGCCGGAATCGACCAGTCCTTGAGTTTGATCCGGCTCGGCGGCCAAATGGAGATAGGTGAACAATATTTGATCCTGGCGCAGCAGGGATATTTCAGCGGCCTGCGGCTCCTTAACCTTGACGACCATCTCGGCGGTTTCAAACACATCGGCAGCAGTCGGTAATATTTCAGCGCCAATTGCGGCGTAATCGCTATCCTCAAAGCCCACACCCGCACCGGCGTTTGTTTCGACAACAACTTCGTGGCCATTATGGATCAGCTCGCGGACGCTTGCGGGCACGAGCCCGACCCGATATTCATGGACTTTAATCTCTTTCGGTATACCGATGCGCATGGCTCGCTCCTGTTCCAATTCTTATATTTAATCATAGTTCGCAAATTAGAAGAAACAACGGAGTTTTATAAATCACTGGCCTATGTTACCCAAGCACCACAATGACAGATAGTAACATGCCAAAATCCGTACTTGTTTATGTCGGCCTCGACCGGGTGGGAGATAGCCTGCTTAAGTTGCCTTTCGTCAGGGGATTGCGCGTCGCCTTCCCCGATGCCCATATTACCTGGCTCGCCGGCAAAGACACCAGCGTTTATGCCGGCATTATGGCCCCCGTCGTTGAAGGGCTGATCGATGAAGTGATTGAACATCCGGGTGCGGTCGAAGGCCAGCGCGACGGTATTGGATTGAGCCCTAAAGAACTATTGCGCCGGCCCTTAAAAGGTCGCGACTTTGATTTAATAATCGATACGCAAAAGGTGGCGCTGGCGACACTGATCCTGTTCCGCATTCGCCACAAAGAATTTGTCTCGCCGTTCGGTAATTTTGTTCTGTCTTCAAAAAAACCCGCCAAAGACTATAAATTTCCCAAATTAATGCAGCGTCAATTGCTCGATCTTTTAGAGATCACAACGGGACAAAATTTTCCGACACCGGCTCAGCTTGAGCTTGAGCTTGATCCAGCACTCATAAAACTTGCAGCTTCCGCGCTGCCCGAAGGCCCGAGCTATATTGGGCTGTCGCCGGGTGCGGGTGGCTTGCCAAAATGCTGGCCGCTGGAGAAATTCATCGCCCTCGCCAAAGCACAGGTGAGCAAAGGACGGGTGCCGGTCTTTATTTTAGGTCCGCAGGAAATTGACTGGCAGACCGAGATTGCTGCGGCGGTACCGAGCGCGCTCTTTCCGCTGCAAAAAAATAAATTAGGCGAGGCACATAATTTCGCGCCACAATTGACCATGGCGCTGACCAAGCATTTGGCCTTGGCGGTCTCCAATGATTCCGGTACCGGTCATATGTTTGCCACCGGCGGCGCAATGCTAATTTCTCTCTTTGGCCGCACCGTACCGGAGAAATTTACCCCGATGGCCAGCGACCTCACCATCATCCGGGCCCAGGATTACGGCGGGCGGGAAATGGATCTTATTCCGGTTGATGCTGTCAGTCAGGCGATTGAACGGGTGCTTGATCAAAACGCCTGATCATATAGACCAGCAGGATCAATCCCGGCAGCGCCGCCAATGTGGTCAGCATAAAAAATACTGGCCAGCTCACCTGATCGGCGACCCAGCCTGAGCCGGAGGTCATGACAGTTCGGGAAAACGCCATAAAGGATGTCAATAAGGCATATTGCGTGGCGGTATAAGCAATATTGCAAAGGCTCGAGAGGTAAGCGACGAAAGCAACGGTGCCCATACTGGTGGTAAAATTCTCGATGGCAATCGTTACGGCCAGCATTTCCTGGCTATATCCGACCCAGCTTTGCAAAACAAAGACCAGATTGGAGGCGGCCATAAAAATGCCACTGATCAATAGTCCCCGCATAATCCCGGTTTTTGCCAGCAGTAAGCCGCCAAACAATCCGCCGATGATAATAGGCGGGAAGCCAACCAGCTTGGCGATGGTGCCGATCTCTGTATTGGAAAAACCAAGCTCAAGAAAAAACGGGATTTTCATCACGGTCAAAACCGCATCGCCAAATTTATAGAGCAAGATAAATAATATGATCAGTAGCCAATTGGGGCGGGTTAGAAATTCAATAAATGGACAGAACACCGAGCCATAGAGCCACGCTACCGCCCGGGCCAAATATTCCGGCAAATGCGCATTCCGCTCAAGAAAATCTTCGGCTGACTGTTCCAAGGCAATGGCTTCATCCGACATCGGTGTGGCTGGTTCCGGGTTCAACAGAATTGCAACAATGCCGATGCCGACGCTTAAAGCGAGACCACTAAAAACAACCTGCCAGGAAACCAAATCGGCGAATATCAGCGCCACTGCCGCCCCGCCCCAGGACGATAATCGCCAACCGTTGATCGCCAATGCCGCCCCGGCGGCCAATTGATCTTCCTCTAAAATTTCAACCCGGTAGGCATCGATAACGATATCCTGGCTGGCCGAGGCAAAAGAAACTGCTAAGGCAAACACCGCCGTCCACCAGAGACTGTTTGCCGGATCAGATAAACCTAGTTTGAAAATCGTCGCGATCAGCACAAATTGGGTGACCAGAACCCAGCCACGCCGCCGGCCAAATATTCGCGTAACAACCGGCAGCGGCACTCGATCCATAATCGGTGCCCATAGAAACTTAAGTGCGTACGGTAAACTCACCAGGGCAAACAAGCCGATGGTTGTTTTATCGACGCCGGACCCAGCCAGCCACGCCGTCATCGGTTCCGCCAGCACACCAAAGGGTAGGCCGCTCGAAAAGCCCAAAAACAGCATCGCCAAAACCCGACGATCCAAATAGACGTTTAGGGCTTGCAGCCAGTTTTGTGTCTTCATTCAAGCAGCACTTCGTCGATGGCGGCTAATGTGCGTGTCTCCGGTAAGCGGGCAACGCAGGGAAACATGCCGTTTTCAGCCGGCAGGTGGCAGCTGCCGAGGCAACCTTCGCAGTCTATTGGCGTGTAGATAAAACGCACATTCTCCGGAGTGATCTCTGGTGCGTAAGGCACAATCTCACCGACATAAGCAGCACTCGCCAAGCAAATTGTCGGCGCACCAACCGCCACCGCCAAATGCATGGTCGCGGTATCGACTGATACCACCAGCTGAGCTTGCTTAAGCTTGGGCGCTAAATCTTCAAAAATGGCGCCGTCAAATTGAACATTGGGATGCTCTAAGAGAAACTTATATTCTGGGTTGGCATCAAGATCACCTGGCGCGCCGGCAATGATAAAATCGTAATCCACACCTAGATGCGTCATAATCTGTGCATACACTTCTGGCGGCGATTGCTTTTCTTTGACTGCAGAAAACGGCACCAGGATTACTGTCGGACGCGGATAAGGCATAGCCACCTTCACCCGTTCTTCCGGCAGCCGCACAAGCGGTGACGTTTGTTCGGTTTCTGTCAGCCAGTTTGCAAAGCGGGTCCAGCGTAGCACTTTATCTAAATGCACCGGCCCGCTGTCAAAAAGGCGGCTGTAGAGCGCGCGATTTTTAGTCAGCTCCTTATCATATTTGGCCCAGCTGCGAGGCTCCATAGCCAGGACTTCCGGTGCGGCACAGGCTTTGACAAAGGCGTCATCAATTTTGGGGTGGCGCAGATAATCAGTGCTGACGACCAGACGGAAATTCGCACTATAAAGCTGGTTCGAAATTGCTTCCCGGTATAATCGCGTTTTTTGAAAGTCCGTATAATCTATCGGTAGAATCGTTATTCGGTCATTAAATAAAAACGCCATTTTTGCGGCATCATGGCGTAAAACCAAAGTGATACTTTCATCAGGCGCGGCAATTTGACAAAGACGATTAACGATTAGCGACAACAGAACTGTATCACCCAGCCCGCCGGAAGAAATGAATAAAACGCCCAAAGATTTACCAGGGCGTTCCTTAGTTTTTGAAAAAAACGCCGGCATAACCATCAGTCATTATCACGGTGTTTTAAAATGCCAAAGAAATTGGCTGACCAAATTTCTGGTGGGCTCATCAAGATCGCCGACAAAAATTTATGAAATAATTTGTCCAATATCCGCCGTTTGGGCGAACCGGTTATTTGTTCATAACAACGGGTGCATTCAAATCCTCCCGCAAGTGCTAATTGGCGGAGACTCAACGGGCTATAAGCGGCGCGGTGGGTTAGATCGCCATATTGATAAGATAGCCCCCACGGCGATGCCGCATTGGGTAGGCGCACAATGATCGATCCATTTATATTTAACATTGGTGCCAATATTTGGAGCAAATTAACGGCATCATTTGGCTCAAAATGTTCCAACACATCAAACATAACAATGACATCAAATTTTTGATTGAGGGCGGCGCGCTCACCGTCATCCAGTATGTTTACATTCTTAAAGTGAGCTAAAACCTCCGCCGGAATAAAATTTTTCAGCTCTGCATCAGAATCAAGACCAGTAAAATTTTGAACGCCCTTGTGCCTTAAATAACTTAAAAATAATCCGGTGCCGCAGCCAATCTCCAGCACCGAAAAATCTGCTGTGCAATTGGTTGGCTGCCAAAATTCCCGATCAAACTGCCGGATAATTTTAGCGTGCAGACTAGGTGTGCTATAGGTTTTGTATTGATTATAGCTGTCGTAAAAATCGATCATCTAGGTATCAACCAATTGCGTCACTGCCTCCCACACCGTGTCTACTTCAACCGCACTGACACACGGAAACACATCAAACTTTGTTGCTCGTTTTGGGCAGCGCCAGAAACAGTGATAACACGGCATTTCCTCAAACGCGAATTTTGCATTGGGCGGGCAGACTTCTTTGGGGTAGGGCACGAAGCTGCCAAAATGTCCGCCACCGACCACCACCACCGTTGGCGTTTCAAGCGCAATTGACAAATGGGCTGGGCCGGTATCATTACTGATCACGCAGGCCGCATGGTTAAGCACGTCTAACAATTCCGGCACCGAGGTTTTGCCAATGAGATCAATTACCCGTTCGTCGTCACCAAACCGTTGATGGTGATCACCGGCCCGTTCATCCGGTCCGCCGACAAACACGACACGGTAACCTTTGTCCAATAACCGCTCGGCAATTCCCAGATAGCTTTCAAATGGCCAGCGGCGGCCAAATTCGTTACTGCCGGGATTTAGCACAGCATAAGGCGTTCCATTATCGGGCAGCAAAGGAGCCGTGTCTCGCCATGAAATTTTTGGCGGCTTGGGGCGAATTTTTCTGCCAGCGTAGTCGGAGAGAAACCGGTAATGACGGATAATTTCGTGCGTTGGATAGGTACCGGTATCGATAATTTGTCCGACTTGGCTTAAATAATAAGTGAATTCAGTTCGTGTCGGCTCATTAATATAAGGCAATGAAGTAATGGATTTTGGCGCTGCCGCCATCCAGACCAAACTGTCGGCCATCATCGCCCGGCGCAGATAGGAATCGCAGATTGTCACGGCTGGGGCAAGGTGGCGAACCATCAAACCAATACCAAAACGGTAAAAGAGCCGGCGGGCAAAAGCGTGCTCATCAATCATAAACAGCCGATAGCCGGCAAATATCTCGGCAGCGATTGGCCCCCAACTTTTGCATCCAAGTACGGTAATATCAGATATTTCAACATCAAAAACGTTGGCATAATCATCCAAAGTGCGGCGAAATAAAACCATGTCACCGATTCCGTCCATGCGCACGACCAAGATGCCATGGCGGCGTTTGAAAACCGGCCAATGGCGCACGATGAGATCAAATAGTCGAAACAGCCACCAGCGCCGCCGCATACCGGCCGGCAAGGTCCGCCAAAACCAGGAAACCGCAAACGAATGTCCGGCTAAGGTAGAGCCTGAAACAAAAGCACCGACATCATCTCTTTTCGAGGTATCATTTACAGCAGTAGCTGAAATTGGCGGTGCCACGATCAATCACTTCAGTTTTTCATTAAGCACGGATTTAAGGTCACTTTCCGCCCTGGCGCCATAGTGCGAAATAATTTCCGCCGCCAAAATACCGCCCATGCGGCCACAAATTGCTATATCTTCCCCCTGGGTCAAGCCATACAAAAACCCGGCTGCATAAGCGTCACCTGCTCCCGTGGTGTCCACAACATCGACTACTTTCTCGGCATCCAGAACATGCACTTCATCACCAGCAACCACGACCGAGCCTTGAGAGCTTCTGGTAAGCGCCGCAATATCGCAATGTCCCCTGACCTGCTGAAGGGCGTCATCAAACTCATCGACCTGATAGAGGGATTTAATCTCGTCTTCATTAGCGAACAAAATGTTGACGTGATTATCGACCAAATCGAGAAATTCTTCGCGGTGACGATCGACGCAGAATGGGTCGGACAGGCTGAGCGCGACCTGACGGCCCGCTTGTTCGGCAGCCTTAGCAGCTTTGATAAAAGCTTCTTTCGCCCGCGGCGGGTCCCACAGATAGCCTTCCAGGTAAACAACTTTCGAGGCGCTAATCACCTGGTCATCGACGTCTTCGGGGCCGAGATCGACACAGGCTCCTAAAAAAGTCTGCATGGTTCGCTCAGCATCCGGCGTCACGCAAATGAGACAGCGGGCCGTGGGCGCGCCATTTTCATCGGGCGCCGTGGTAAATGAAACTCCTGCAGCACGAATATCATGGCTAAATACCTCACCCAATTGATCTTTGCAGACTTTACCGATAAAAGCGCCGGCACCCCCAAGCGATGCTATGCCCGCCATGGTGTTGGCGGCAGAACCGCCGGACATTTCAATACCGGATCCCATTAGCCCGTAAATTTTTTCGGCTGTATCGGCATCGACGATAGTCATGGCTCCTTTCGCCAGACCATGCTGTTCGAGAAATGCGTCTTCTGCCTGGGCCAGCACATCGACAATTGCGTTGCCAATACCGACAACGTCAAACTCTGTATCACTCATAAAATAGTTTCGCCTTTTAAATTGGGGTAAAATTGGCTTGTTCAGTTTGACTTTAACTAAAGCAAACCCCTATGGTTCGATTATACCGAGGCCAATCATTGCATCAAGCGATCCTTCAAAAATGCGCTGCCTCCCTCTTGTGGTTGGCAGCAAACCCCGATAAATAGAGTGATAATCAAGATGTTATTTCAGGGTAACGCTTGGCTACCAATTCAACCTGACGTTTTGGAACAAGAATTAGATGATTTCGGCTTTTTCTCTTGCCATCGGGCAGCTTTCCGATAAATCCCTCCGCCAAGTGGTGTCGATTGGCTTGCTCGGCTCACTCGCAATTTTTGTCTTGCTGTGGATAGCGATCGGCTTTGTTCTGTTTGAAACCGATATATTCACCACTGGCTGGTTTTTCGGCGTTTTTGACTGGGTTGTTGAATGGCTGACCGATATTTTTGGCGGCGTTTTAATTATAATCGCCACCTGGTTTTTATTTCCGGCAACCGCAACATTGATCGCCAGTTTTTTCCTGGAACGCGCCGTTCAAGCGGTAGAAGACAAACATTTCCCCAATCTCCCGGTGCCCCGCCTGCAGAATTTGGCTGAAATTTTAAAAATCACCTTAAAATTCACCGGCTTGTCGATCGCGCTTAACCTGTTGGCCTTGCCGGTTTATATCGTTTTCTTTTTCCTGGGACCGCTCAATCTTTTTGTCTTCTATGCCCTGAACGGGTATCTTCTTGGCCGGGAGTATTTTGAACTCATTGCCCACCGCCGCTTGGAACCCCTGCAAGCAATTCATTTACGTGGTGCATTTCGAGGTCAAATGTTTCTAGCTGGAGTAATAATCACCTTTTTAATGACGATTCCGGTGGTAAACTTAATCGCACCCGTGATCGCAACAGCGGCGATGGTGCATTTGGTACAGGGATGGCGCAATAGAATTGAAGCGCTTAATGGATAAGTAATTATAAAGCCTTTAATATTGTTTGAGGTTATTTGATTGGAAATGACTATGTTTGGAAAAAATAAAGACAATAACTCGGGTAACCCGAGTTCAGGAAATGCTGCAGATAGCGTGGCCACTCATTCTGCCGATAACAAATCCGACAAGAATATTTCCGCCCGGCCGCTCAAACCATTTTCAAAAAAAGGCTCCCACG
The DNA here is from genome assembly GCA_018649245.1 of Rhodospirillaceae bacterium. Taxonomy (GTDB): domain Bacteria; phylum Pseudomonadota; class Alphaproteobacteria; order Rhodospirillales; family UBA2165; genus TMED23. The sequence continues at coordinate 22,614 of JABIIH010000013.1, forward strand.
CGCCGGCTAAAAGCACCGGCACCCCATTTCGGGGCGAAATTCCCCGGCGGGTTACTGAAATACCCGGTGGACCAAAACGCAGTGACCATATGCTTGCTTTGGATGATGAAGCAAATCGCCTGACCGTTGGCCGCAACATTTGTTTGAACGGCGAAATAACGGCCTGTGAAAAACTGGTTGTCGATGGCCGGGTTGAGGCGACCTTAACCGATGCCCATGCGATTGAAGTATCTCCCACCGGATTTTTCAAAGGTAATGCCGATGTTATGGAAGCAGAAATAAGCGGCAAGTTTGAAGGCACTTTGGTCGCCAAGGATCTTTTGACGATCCACAAAGACGGTAGAGTTGATGGCTCGGTACGCTATGGCCGGATTGTCATTGAGGCCGGTGGTGAAATCTCTGGCGATATGGCATCGCTCGATGAAGCGGATAATAATTCTGATAGCGAAATCGACAATACGTCTGGCGCCGACGGCTCCAGCTAAGGGGGAAATATTGGCCAGCAGAAAGCAGCCCCGGGCAGCCACTCCGGTAGCTCATCTGGCCGCCCTAGCAGGCGTCTTTTTTCTCAGCGCCTGCGCTTTTGATCCATCAACAATCGTTCGTACTCCTCGTGTGGTAGATCAGGCTGAGGCTAATTCGGGTGAACCGGCTGAAGAAAGTTCAAAAGATAGCAAGCCGGCCGGCGAAAGTGGGCAAGATCTGCCACCCGAGATTACCGACGCGGTCGAAAAGCCTGCTCAGGTTGCTGCGGTTGAGATTGATCTGACAAATTTTAAAGAACGCCTGCTGGGTCTCGATGGCCAGGAAATTACGGAGCTTCTGGGTAAACCAAAATTCGAACGCAGTGAACCGCCGGCAAAAATTTGGCAATACCAAAGCAATGAATGCTTCGTCGATCTGTTTTTGTTTGAAGAAGCAGGCGATTTAACGGTCGATCATGTTGAGGTTCGTGGCAAACAGGTCGAGAAAACGGACGAGAAAATTTGTTTTGCCAGCATTTTAAAAGCCGCCAATGATGATGAAAGCACACCCGCACCGGTGGGGCCGTTGGCGCCAAAAAAAAGTTCTGAACAACCTGCTCCCGCTGCAGTAAAAAAACCGGCGGTTGAGCAGGAAGATCCCCCCGCTGACACAAGTGAGGAAATTGCGCCGCCAAACCTAGTGCCAGACGAACCCGAGGCCGCACCAGATAAGGGACCTGAGCCGCCGGCTTTTGAGCCTGAAGATCCAGTTGTCGACCCGGCCAGCCCACCTGGTGACGGCTCAAAAAAACCACTTCAAGAACCGGGGCCAAAACCAGAAAAAATTACCGGCGATGAAGAAGATACGCCGGAAGTCGAATTTAAGATGACCCCGGCGCCGCAAGATAAAACAACGGCGGAACCAACAGGTGAGTCTAAACAGAAAACCGATCCGGCTATAAAGCCGGTTCCGGAATCTGCACCCAAATCAGAAGAACCGCCGGTATCCGTGGAAGAGCCGACAGCAGAACCCGAGACAAAACCTAAGCCGGCAGCCAAAGCTAAATCTCCTGCCGCACCCGCGCCAGAACCCCCGTCAAAACCTGAGGTAAAACCTGAGGCAGAACCTGAGACAGAACCTGAGGCAGAACCTGAGGCAGAACCCCTGCCTGAGGCAAAACCGGCCGCAGCTGAAAGTCAGGATAATGATTCTCTCGATAGTGAAAAAAGCGGAGACGGGCCAGCCAAAGGGATCAAAAAACCGGCCCAAGATGAGTTACCCAACGCACCAAAACTCGGCAGGACCGAAGGCGATGACGATCTGCTGGAAGACCCAGCACCCTAGCTCTCAAGCGTGGTTTTTGCTTTAAAGCCACATTCATTGCGCACAACACAGGCTGGACAATCCGGTTTGCGCGCCTTGCAGACATAGCGGCCGTGCAGAATCAGCCAATGATGGGCGTGGCGCATAAACTCCGCTGGCGTTGCTTTTTCAAATTTCTGCTCGACCTCCAGCGGTGTTTTACCGGGCGCCATTCCAGTGCGATTACCGAGCCGAAATAAATGGGTATCGACGGCAATGGTCGGCTGGTCAAAAGCGATATTAAGCACAACATTGGCGGTTTTGCGGCCAACCCCCGGCAGCTTTTGCAGCTCATCACGAGTTTGCGGTATTTTGCCGCCATAATCATCCAGTAGCATTTGGCTAAGCTTAATAACGTTTTTGCCCTTGGCATTATAGAGCCCGATGGTCTTTATATAGTCTTTCAGTTTGGCCTCGCCGAGCTCGACCATTTTCTGAGGTGTTTTGATTTTTTTGAACAGCGGCTTGGTGGCCTTGTTGACACCCACATCGGTCGCTTGAGCAGACAACACCACCGCCACCAGCAGGGTATAATTATTGACGTAGTGAAGCTCACCCTTGGGCTCGGGATTTTGTTGCTCGAGCTTGGCGTAAAAATCGTGAATTTTGGCTTTGTTCATAATAGTTAATTTTTCTAAAGGTGCTATTTAAATCCCAGCACATCCAGCATGTCATATAGGCCGGCGGCCTGACCCTCGGTCCAGCGCGCGGCATGGACGGCGCCTTTGGAAAAAATACCGCGGGAGGCAGCTTTATGAACCAGTTCAACCCGTTCACTTTCAGCGGCAAAAATAACTGTGTGTTCGCCGACCACTTCACCGCCTCTTAATGACGCAAAGCCGATATCGCCTTTTTTGCGGGCACCGGTAATGCCATCCCGGCCCCGGGCCGCAACATCATCCAGTTTAACGCCCCTGCCTTTGGCGGCAGCTTCACCGAGACCGATGGCCGTGCCAGAAGGTGCATCGACTTTGTGTTTGTGGTGCATCTCGATAATTTCAATATCGTACTCATCATCAAGCGTGCTGGCGAGCTGTTCGGAAAGCGCAAACAGCACATTGACGCCAATGGAAAAATTCATCGCCTTGACGATGGTGATGTCTTTAGCCGCCGCTTCAATTGCCGCCAGCTCGTCAGCTTCATGGCCAGTGGTGCCCAGCACGAGGGCCGTGCCATGACTTTTAGCCAGTTCAAGATGATTTGCCGTGGCGGCAGGCAGAGTAAAATCAATGATTACATCCGAGCCGGCAAAAAGCGCCTCAGCATCTTCTGAGATCTCCAGACCGCAGGGCTCCAAGCCGGCATGGGCCGCCATATCTTTGCCAAGTGCTGGGTTGCCCGGACCTTCGGTGCCGCCAGCCAGCTCACAGCCTGCGGTACCAAGCACTTCCTTGATCAGCATCTGGCCCATCCGTCCGGCACAGCCGACAATTCCGATTTTCATAGTGATCCCCTTAATTGGCCCCATATTTAGTCCAATATATCGGGCCTTGTTTTTTCAGGCTAGTCTTTTAAATCTTCCCACAGATCTTTGACCTTGGTGAAAAAGCCATCCGATTCCGGATTGTTTTGTTCGGCACCACCTTCAGA
>JABIIH010000207.1 GCA_018649245.1 Rhodospirillaceae bacterium
AAGTGGCGGGACCACACCCCGCCGCTCTTTCTTGTCCGCTTTCGCGGGCATTGCGGACATTCTCCGCCCCCACCCAACCCATCACCCCGGACTTGATCCGGGGCCCAGAGTTTTTAGATCAAATATTTAAAAATTGACGGAATTATTCCCCAGAGGTGTGATTTGCCTGAATGGGCATCTGGTCGTGTGATAGAGAAAGACTGGGCCCCGGCCAAGGGAAAGGATGGGTCCGCGGTGACGGTGATTTTGTAGTCCTCTGTGAACTATATGTTTGATTGAAATCTTAAAGATGGATACGCGGATCAAGTCCGCGCATGACGGTATTTGGAAGCTACCGTTTTGGATAAACTAATCCAGCCTTGCCTCAATGGCGTCCCAGATGTCGGCTTCGAGGGTGACGCCATCGAAACGATTGATCTCCTGCAGGCAGGTTGGTGAGGTGACGTTGATCTCAGTCATGTAATCGCCGATCACATCTATGCCGACGAAGATCAGGCCACGCTCCTTGAGCGTCGGGCCAATGGCAGCGCAAATTTCTTCTTCCCGAGGCGTCAGCGTGCTTTGCAAAGCCGTGCCGCCGACATGGAGATTAGAGCGGGATTCACCTTCTGCCGGCACCCGGTTCAGCGCCCCGGCTGCTTTGCCGTCGATCAGGATAATACGTTTGTCGCCCTGGCGGACAGCGGGCTCGTAGCGTTGCACGATGATCGGTTCCCGGTAAAGCTCGGTGAAAAGCTCCAACAGAGAGTTGAGGTTTTCATCATCCGGGCCGATATGAAAGACCCCGGCTCCGCCATTGCCAAACAGCGGCTTGATGATGAGGTCTTGGTGCTCGGCGCGAAAATCCAAAATCTGTTCTTGATTGGTGGTGATCAATGTCGGCGGCATGAGATCCGGGAAATGGGTGACAAAAAGTTTTTCAGGCGCATTTCTGACATGCACCGGATCATTGACGACAAGAGTCTCGGGGTGAATATGCTCAAGCAAATGGGTCGCCGTAATATAAGACATATCGAACGGCGGGTCTTGGCGCATCAGCACAACATCCACTTTCGCAAGATCAAGCCACTCCTGTTCTCCCAAAGTGAAATGATTGCCCTCTTCGCGGCGGACTTCGAGGCTGCGGGCACCGGCCATCACCCGGCCATTTTTGAGCGCCAGATCCTGGGTCAGATAGTGATAGAGTTGATGCCCCCGCGCCTGCGCTTCGAGCGCCATCACAAAGGTGCTGTCGGCGTCTAAATCGATGGCGTCGATCGGGTCCATTTGGATGGCGACTTTGAGGCTCATATTTTTTATTCCGGCTGGCTCGTGAATTTAATAGTTTTTGACCCGCACATGGCTGATCACGTTGCGCACGAATTTAATGCGGGATGCATGTTGTTTAACGCGGTTTAGCTCGGCGTCATTTTGCGCGATGCCGATCAAATAAACCGTGCCGTTGACCGTCTCGACGACATAGTTGATCGAGAATATATTTTCATCGAAGGTAATTTTAGACTTCACTTGAGTGGTAATCCAGGAATCCTGGGTAATATCTGAAAAGCTGGAATCCTTGCCGATTTGAATCTCATTGATGACCGCTTTAACGCCATCAACCTGCCAGACCAGCTTGACCGCCTCATCGGCAATTTTGGTATCAGCGCTGGCCCCGGTCAACATGACCCGGCCTTCATAGACTTCGGCATCTATTTTACGGGTAAGTTTGAAACCGGCTTTAAAAAATTTCTCCAGCACTTGAGCTTCAATTTTGAGATCACTTGCTTTGCCCCGGAGCCCCCGCTCTTGAACGGCAGCAACACCTACTGTCGCACCGGCGCCAACCACAGCGGTACAGCCGGACAAAATAGACGACAAGGCGAGCATCGACGTCAGAAGTAAAACTGGGGAATTAAATAAGCGGGTCATCTCGATAAGTCCTTATCAACCAAAATCAAAAATATGCAGCGGAGTATAGTGCCATTTTACTAACTGAAAGCTAATCCGCCAAACCCTGTTGTCAACTGGTCCACACATTAGGTTTGCCAGGCGTTTGGCAAATGCCGGGGCATCTGCCAGGGAGCGATGGCGATCAAATCAAAACGCAGATCAAACTCAGCAAAATTCGGATGATCCGCCGTGTAGGCCAGCGCCGCCCGCTCGATCCGCCCGCGTTGACGGAAATTCACGGCCTCAATTGCCTGGGTCATCGTGGTGCGGGCTTTAACTTCGATGAAAGCCAGGGTCCGGCCACGCCGGGCAATGATATCAATTTCGCCCAAGGGAGAGCGCAATTGGCGCGCCAAAATCCGGTAGCCTTTAAGGCGCAGCAGAGCCGCCGCAATATGTTCAGCCAGGGCGCCAAATTTCAGCGCTTTTAATTTGGCGGTCATTCTCCGATATCCTGAGAGAGCTCCAGGGCGCGGGCATAAATTCGGCGTTTCGGCAGACCGGTTTCCTGCGCCAATTCAGCCGCCAAATCCCGGACCGATTTATCCGGCAGTTTTTGACGGATCAGCTCATCAAGCTCGGCCTCTGTCAGGGCAGCCTTTTTCAAGGGCGGGCCCACCACAATAACGATCTCGCCTTTGGGGGTACCGGCGTCCTGATAATGCTGGGCTAGTTCAGATAATGTGCCCCGGCGAATTTCTTCGTGCAGTTTGGTCAGTTCGCGCGTCACGGCTGCTGAGCGGTCACCCAGCTCCGCCACCATATCGGTAAGTGCTGCCGCCAGACGCTTGGCTGATTCGTAGAAAATCAACGTCGCTGGAACTGCAGCGAGTTCAGCAAGCTCTTTCGAGCGTTGGCTGGTTTTGGACGGCAAAAAGCCGGCGAATAAAAACCGGTCGGTCGGCAGACCAGAAAGAATTAGTCCGGTGATGGCAGCGTTAGCACCCGGTGCCGCGGTGATCTCCAGCCCCTGATCAATGCAGTCATTAACCAGTCGATAGCCGGGATCGGAAATTGACGGCGTACCAGCATCCGAAACCAGCGCAACCACCCCACCCGCTTCGATAATGCGCAGCAAACCGGGCCGCGCCCGTTCGGCGTTATGTTCGTGATAGGCTTTCATAGGAGTGTCTATGGCGTGACGAGAGAGCATTTTTCCGGTCACCCGGGTATCTTCGCAGGCAATAACTTCGGCGTTTTGCAAAATTTCTAGGCCGCGCAGGCTTAAATCTGCCAGATTTCCAATCGGTGTAGCGACCAGATAGAGCCCGGCTTTAAGTTTATTTTTTTCTAACCCAGCACCAGGTTTACTTCTCTTAGGCCCTTCGCTAGTTTTAGCAGATGAACGTTTGGCAGATTTTTTTGCGGAAAATTTTTCCTGGTCCATCGCTGCTTGCCTTATTGCTGCTGGTGCCCACTTTGGGTGCTTGCGTCGAGCAACAGTTGAGCCAATTACCGCCAGATAGGCAAGGGGCGAATGCCGCTCAGCCGCAATTGGCGCAGAACCCGCAGAACCCGCTGCAGCAGGGCACCATTACCGCGCCCCAACCGAATCCTAATCCTGATCCTACCCTGGGCCCCGTGGTTGAGCCGAAACCAAACGAAATTGACCCGCCCCCAAATCAATCAGATGGTCAAAACCTTGCGCCACTTAATGAAAAACGTTTTGCTGCACCTCCTGCCCCGCCCTTAAACCCGGGCGTGCCGCGAGTGGCTATCCTGCTGCCGCTCTCCGGCCAGCATTCGAAACTGGGCCAGGCCATGCTTAATGCCGCGCAATTGGCGCTGTTTCACTTTGCCGATAAACAGTTTGAGTTATTACCCCAAGATACCCAAGGCACGCCCAATGGCGCCGCCGACGCAGCCGCCTTGGCAATTGGCGATGGCGCGTCGTTGATATTAGGCCCGCTTTTTGCCGGCTCCGTTGAGGCGATTGCACCGGCAGCCCGAGCCGCCGGGATTAAAGTTATCGCTTTTTCCAATGACCGGGCGGTGGCCGGCGACGGCGTCTTTACCATGGGATTTTTACCCAGCGAGCAGGTCCAGCGGGTCGTTACATTTGCGGTTCAGCAGGGAGTCCGTCGCTTTGCTGTGCTGGCGCCAGATAATGATTACGGTGTCACTATTGCCGATGCGCTCAAACAAACCGCCGAGCTCAATGGCGCGGAAGTAACCGAACAGGCTTTTTATGATCCCTATGTCACCGACTTTGCCCCAATTATTAAAAACTTGGCAGATTATGATGCCCGCCGGGCGACCCTCCTGGCAGAACGTAAATTGCTTGGGGCGCGCGAAGATGAAGTGGCCAGACAGGCGCTTAAACGATTGGAAAACCTGCAAACGCTCGGTGATGTTACCTTTGATGCGCTGTTAATCGCCGATGGCGGTAAAAGATTGCAATCCATTGCCGCCCTGCTGCCCTATTACGATATCGACCCGAAAAAAATCAGAATGCTCGGTACCGGCCAATGGGATGCGCCCGGGATTGGCGCTGAACCGGCCTTGGTCGGGGGCTGGTATGCCGCTCCGGCAGCGCGGCAAAGGCGGGATTTTTTACGCCAATATAAAGAAATTTATGGCGAATACCCGCCCAGACTGGCGACCCTGGCTTATGATGCCACGGCTTTGGCGGCGGTTTTTGCCCAAAATAACCCGGCGGCACCCGATCCCAAAAATCCTGAAGCTGAAAACCAAGAGGACGAGAAACCGGCCAATGCTTTCTTTGATATCTCTGAAATCACTGCCCCACAGGGCTTTACCGGCCGGGATGGCATCTTCCGGTTTTTGGATACCGGTGTTGCCGAGCGGGGTTTATCAGTTCATCAAGTGCGGGAACGCGATACCAAAATTATCAGCCGGGCCCCTAAAAATTTCGATGGCGGACAAAAATAAGTAAGCTTTAAGAGAGCAAATGTGCAAGCACGGCGTTGAGACGCTGACGGCCGGCTGGTGCGGCTTTTAAGATATTATCCTGAAAACTGATAAATCCCTCGTTTTCAAGCGCCTGCAATCGATTTTGATCAAGTGATGAGGCTAAATCGGTACCTGTTAAGGTGTGATAATGATCAGCCGATAGGCCTTCGGCTAAGCGCAAACCCATTAAAATGATTTCATCCCGCCGTTCTTCTGCCGAAAGCGGTGTGCGCTTTTGCTGACCGGTTCCTTCAGTTTGTGCCAGTTCCAGCCATTTTCCAGGTTCCCGATAATTATGGATCATTTCGGTTTGAAAATTATGCGTGAGACGACCATGCGCGCCAGGGCCGATGCCAAGATAATCCTGACCTCGCCAATAGACCAGATTGTGGCGACTTTCTTGATCTTTCTTTGCATGATTGGAAATCTCGTAAGCCGGCAGTCCCGCCTGATCCAGCAATTCTTGCGTGATTTCATAGAGCTCGCTGCCGAGGTCCTCGTCCGCCGCCGCAACCCGGTCTTTATGAAACGCCGTGCCGGGCTCAATGGTTAACTGATAAAGCGACAAATGCCCTTGTGTAAGTTTCAGCGCCGCACCCAATTCCTGGCGCCAATCTTCCGGCGTCTGGTCCGGCAGGGCATAAATCAGATCAAACGACAGACGGTCAAAGATATTGGCGGCTGTTTCAATGGCGTTGCTTGCTTCCGCAGCATCGTGGAGCCGGCCTAGAAACTGTAATTTTTGATCATTAAAACTCTGCACCCCGATTGATAGACGATTGATACCAGCTTGCCTAAAATCTTGAAATAATTGGCTTTCCGAGGATGAGGGATTGGCCTCGGCGGTAATTTCAAGATCGTCAGAGCACCGCCACAAACGCCCAATCTCGGTCAAAATATCCTCGATTACCTGCGGTTTCATCAAAGATGGTGTGCCGCCGCCAAAAAATACGCTGGTTACAGGGCGGTCGGACGCTTCGCTCGCGTAATACCTAAGCTCGTTGAGATAAGCTTCTAGCCATTGACCCTGATCGATGCTGTCTTGAACGTGACTATTAAAGTCGCAATAGGGGCATTTTTTGGCGCAAAACGGCCAGTGAATATAAATCCCAAAAGCTGGCTTAAGCTTACCCATAAGCTAAGTAAAACAAGCATTTACAAGTTTATCAAAGGCTTCTGCCCGATGGCTTATGAAATGTTTTTCAGTCGGCTCCATTTCACCAAAGGTTATTTGTTCACCGAACGGAATGAAAATTGGATCGTAACCGAAACCTTGATCACCGCGCGGAGGAAAGGTCAGGTTGCCTTGAACCATGCCCTCCAGCGTTTCAATATGTGGGCCATTGCCACCATCGGGCCAGCACAGGCTCAAGGCGCAAGTGAAAAAAGCGGGCTGACCCTCTGGATTCTGACCTTTGGCCTCAATTTCCTGCCAGATTTTGTGCATGGCGTAATCAAAATCTTTATCTTCCCCATTTGGATTATTGGCCCATCTGGCTGAATAGATGCCCGGATCACCATCTAAGACCGGCACCACGAGCCCGGAATCATCGGCTAAAGCTGGCAATTCTGCGCTTTTTGCCGCCGCTCGCGCCTTCAATTCCGCATTGGCGCTGAAAGTATCGCCGTCTTCGATGGGTTCGGGCAAGCCAAGCTCGCCTGCAGAGACCACATCTATCCCGAACGGGCTCAATAAATCATTGATTTCTTTAACTTTTCCAGGATTATGGCTAGCGATAACCAGCTTTTTCTCGCTAAATTTCCGCGCCATTAGAGGCCAAGGACCGATTTCTGAATTTCAACCAGCTCGCCGACGCCTTTTTTGGCGAGCGCCAACATTTCCAGCAAATGCGCCTCGGAAAAAGGCTTGTCTTCCGCCGTGCCCTGAATTTCGACGATATCCGCCGTGCCGGTGAGGACAAAATTAGCATCCGTCTCGGCATTGCTGTCTTCCGGGTAATCTAGATCAAGCACCGCGGTGCTTTCATAAATACCGCAAGAGATCGCCGCCATCTGCCCAATCAGCGGAATTTCTTTGATCACGCCAAGTTCGAGCAGGTTTTGACAGGCCAGATGAAGCGCCACATAACCACCGGTGATCGAGGCTGTGCGGGTGCCGCCATCGGCTTGAATGACATCGCAATCGATCCGTACCTGCATTTCGCCCAGTACCTTAAGATCAGTAATGGCGCGCAACGAGCGGCCAATCAGGCGTTGAATTTCATGAGTTCTGCCGCCCTGACCGCCCCGCGTTGCTTCCCGGTTGGTGCGGGAATTGGTTGAACGCGGCAGCATGCCGTATTCCGCTGTCACCCAGCCATGGCCGGCATCCCGAAGCCACGGCGGTACGCGGTCTTCAACCGAAGCCGTGCAGATGACATGGGTATCGCCAAATTTAATCAGGCAGGAGCCCTCGGCATGTTTATTAAAATTAGGCTCAATGGTGACGTCCCGCATTTGATCGGGCGCGCGTCCGGATGGGCGCATGGATATTCCTTCCTCGAATTAAGAGCAGTTAGTTGCGGCAACCTAACGAAGCCTGTCAGCATCGTCTAGATTAATTATATTTAGCCAAATTTATATCAGGCCGTTGACGTGGGCGAGCCGCAAACCTACATTCCGTCCGTTGGCCGCCCAAACTTTAAATGTTACGAAAAAAGTTATGAACACCAAGCGTCCTGTTATATCTGAGCTGAACGACCGCTCGCGTGAAATATTCATGAAAATCGTCGAGTCTTTTGTCGAGACCGGAGAGCCCATCGGCTCGCGCTCTTTATCGCAGCAACTCACGACCAGCCTGTCACCAG
>JABIIH010000228.1 GCA_018649245.1 Rhodospirillaceae bacterium
GATATCGGTGACGTCGCTCCACAGGCTGGAGAATAACACTCCATAATTAGAGATTGGGGGAAGGGCCGAGTTAATAACTTGTCCCTTCCCCCTTTTTCTTGTCTAAATCATTTGAGTAATAATTACCTAATGAGACCAATATGGCTGCATTGTTTACTGCCGAGTTTCAGTGGTTATGGACCATCGTCCTTGGGCTCGCCCTATTCTTCCCCGTGCGCAGCTTAATTTGGTCATTGGCGGTAAGGCGGGCGATAAAAAAAGAAGGTGGTGTAACCGACGAGCAACGGCTAATTCTTAAAAAGCGTGCCGCCATGACATCAATTTTGCTGTGCTTTGTGTTTGCCTATTTTTACACTGCCAGCTTATTTACCAACTAATTTCAAGATCAATCGAGGACGGAAATGAATCCGCGAGTCTTAAAACGTTTTATCATTATCTGCCTAATCGCAACTTTTATTGTCTTTACGGCTTCGTCTTTTTTTCAGGAATTGTTCAAAGGTGAGTCGGGCGATTTCTACACCCGCCAAGGCGACATCCACATTGGTGACAAAAAATACGAAGAAGCAATTGCAAGTTTCAATAAAGCTCTGGAAGAAAAAGCCGACCACCGCGGCGCCCTAATGGGACGCGCGCTCGTATTCATGCAGCAGGAAAAGTATAAAAAAGCCGATACCGAACTCACTTACCTGATCAATTTTTTGAAGAAAAGCCTCGAACCTGATGATACGACAGGCGTCGGCGCCCTGTCAGCAGCCTACGCCAATCGCGGCATTATCAAAGACCGTCAGGGTAAATATAAAGCGGCTTTCGATGATTACGTCATGGCACTTAAAACGGATGAAGGTGTGCTCGATGGCCCCTCGCTGTTCGATAAAATTCTTTATGGCAATTCCAAACCGTCAACCGTGCGGGACCGCGCCATCTACATCCACAAGCAGCTGCAATTACCGCCGGAGAAACGCCTGCTCAGCTTGCCTGAAAAAGATAAAATTCAGCGGATGTATAAGCCTTAGAATTTAATCGACTAGAATTGCACGACGCCGAGGACATCCTGGAACAGCACCAGGAAAAAGAACACTGCCGCAATACAGCCGAACAGCAGATGAACAAAATCCGATTTGCCGTCGTCGTTCTTGGTGGTGATGCCTTTATAGGCGATGATAGCAGTGATGGCTAAAAAGACCCAATTTACAGCCTTTTCGTATTCGCCGGCAAATTCAAACATTGTCCGATAATCCCCTAAATTCCCTGTCGTCGACTATTGTTAGTACACTATTTTAGTCACGTTGCCACGGCAGCACAGAAGAATTATTCGGTTTTTCTGGTTTTCTCAGCTTGAAATCACGATCGTCGAAATAAGGCGGCAAGATCGATGGGCCATCCTGGGCGGAATAGTGGCTGAGGATCATACCGCCACCCAGCAATCCAAAGATCAGAGAACACGCAATGACAAATTTACGTATACCTGTAGGATTGTAAGTCGCCCGGTTTTGGTCATAGCGATGAAAATATTCATGATTGACATCAATCTCACCAGCGGCATCAGCATCAACAACTTTGCGGGCAAATTTACGCGCCCACGGCGGCACGTCACTTTTCACCATATAGGCTTGAAAGACGCGGTGCGTTGTCGCTTCCGGCATTTCCTGTTCAAACCATTCGAAATAGGCCAGTTGCAGCAGTTGGAACTCACCGATCTGCAAGATATTGGCCGCATTGCCGACCAGAGCGCGCTCCGGGGATTCTTCGTAGTCAGGCTGTAAAAGTGTGCGTAAAAAGGACATTTTTTACCCGATTTCCACTAAATATAGCTATAATTTAGTTATGTATGAGCCTTTAACCGTTAATACCTACGTATATAGATAGTCATTTGATCAACTCACTTCAAATCACAAAGTTGAGTACTCGACGCCTCGTGCTGGTTTCAATCGGGCTATCGGGTGTCGTGGCACTATGCCTGCTCAGTTTTGCCGGCTGGAAGTTGGTCTATGCGCTGGAATACGCGACCAAAGATCAATTTGCCGATATCATCATCACCTATGGCATTGTCGCATTGCTCTCGGTTGCCGCCCTGGTTGGGCTGGTTATGCTGGGATTAAACCGCACTCTGTCAGCCCGGGAGTATGATCTTAGAAATCTACCTGACCGGCCCGAATTCTATGACTATGACCTGCTGAATTTACCACACCACCTCGAAGAATTTGATGAGCGAAATCTCAAATCCCTCACTTTCACGGTGTTTGATACCGAAACCACCGGCCTCCGTCCCTCCCAGGGTGACGAGATTATTCAGATCGCCGGTGTGCGCGTTGAAGATGGTATAATCAAAGAACACAAAATCTTCGACAAACTGGTTAACCCGGGTATTACGATCCCCAAAGCCTCCATCCGCTTTCACGGCATCACCGACGAGATGGTGACCGATCAGCCGAAGATCGGCGAGGTCTTACGCGAATTTCGGGATTTTATCGGCAACAGCATTCTGGTTGCCCATAACGCTGCTTTTGATATGAAGTTTTTAAAACTCAAAGAACTTGAGGCCAACACTAAGTTCGAACATGTCGTCTTGGACACACTTTTGTTTTCAGTTTTTCTCGACCGGGAAACACCCGAGCATACCTTGAGCGCCATTGCTGAGCGTATGAAAGTGGAGATCGAAGGCCGCCACACAGCCCTCGGTGATTCAATTGCCACGGCAAAAATCCTGATAGATATGCTGGACCGGCTTGAAGTCCGGGGCATCACCACCCTCGACCAGGCACTGCGTGCCAGCAACTCCATGGTCGCCGTGCGTAAACTACAGGAACAGTTTTAGAATATATCCCCTGAAAACTCACTGCGTACCCGGTCGCGATAGCGCCGGATGGCTTTGAAGGAATCAATCAGGACGTCTTTCTCCCGGGTCGTCATGCTGTCGGGATAAATATAATAGGAGACTTCCCCACCAGCTTTAAAAGATTGAATTTGCTGGCGCAGAATAAGCTCGACGATGTGATTATAGCTGCCGGACAAATAGTCATGCTCGTCCAAATCCAAATTGCCCTGCTCCAACAAGCAATCGATGCGGCCGAGCGTCGACAGCACTTCATGACCTTCCCGCAAAGACACCAGGCGCACGGCCTCTATCAACGGCAGCGAGCCTGACTGCTTGAGGTTCATCATACCCTTGTGCTCGTCATCATCCTTGGCTGTGATAAAGCGGTCAAAAAAGCCGAGGGCGATACCATTATCCTGATCTTCGGCCTCCATATCCCGCAGAAAAGATTTGTTGCTACGGCAGACTTCTGTGATATGGCGGCGCAATTCATCAGCAAAATCGTTCTCGCCCCAGACCGCGCGGAAATCGAATAATATATCGCAAAGCCTTAGTGCTGTAGTGTTGCGCCGCCTGCTCCATTGATCGACCTGTGCCGCCCATTGCGAGCGCGTTTTTCGCCACAGCGGATTAGTCGCCATAACATGACCGTTACATAAGGGGAAGCCAATGCGATCCATGGTGTTGGTCAGGCTTTCAGAAAACGGAATAAACCAGGCATCAATTTCGTTGTGCTGGTCATCCGGATAGTCTTCTAAAATGAGGCCGTTGTCTTGATCCGGAAAAATAAAGTTCTCCCCGCGCCCACCGGAACCCATCACAATGACCGAGAAATCAACCGGCGGCGGCCCCTTGCCGGATTGTTCCATATCCATAATCGTGCAATCGGTCACCCGGTGGTAGATATCGTTATTAATCTGGGTCAGTAGAGCGAGAATTTCCGGCACCGGCACATTGTCAGCCATCAATTGGGCAGCAAGATCGACCTGCGCCTGCTTGATCTCAATAAAACCATCAACATCGTCAACTTTGGTCAGGATATCGATTTGCTTCATCAGGCTTTCATCGGATGAAAACAGCGCATCTTTCAAGCGCAATAAGCCGGTGACACTTCCGCCCCGATCCAGCACAGGCATATGGCGGATATTATTGCGCCGCATCACCGCGATTGCATGAAAGAGAAATTCCTTTTCGGCAATAGTTTGAACCGGTGAGGTCATGACTTTGGAAACCGGCATGTCGGGTTCCAGATCGAAAGCCAATCTGCGAGCGACATCCTGCTCGGTTATAATGCCGGCAGGATGGTTATTAGCACCAATGATAACAACGGCAGAGGATTCGCTGTCGCGCATTGCCATCACCGCCTCCCGGCAAGTCGTTTCGGGAATTTTAAGCGGCACCGGGCGCATGCTGCCCTTGACCAATTTGCTGAACAATGCAGTTTGCGACTTCAAATGGGCCCCCTTCTCTCGGCAGAATATTATTACAGTTATTTGATCGCGATGGCCTTGATTTAGCACAATTATTTAAACACAATTCACCTAATATTGCTGCGAAAAATAACGCCAAAAAAATCGAGGGAAACAGACAATGCTATTTGCTGTCAAAATTTACGATATCGAGAATTCAGGCCCGCTCAGGGACCAATACCGGGACGCCCATTTAGATTATATTGCCGGTTTTGAAGATCACACCATGTTCGCCGGTCCCATTTTAACCGAAGACTTGCAAACTGAGCTCGGCAGTCACCGCTTGATCGACCTGCCGGACCGGGCGGCAGTGGATAAACATATCGAAGACGAACCCTACGTGATTGGCGGCGCCCAATATGGCCCGGAAGTTCACCGCTGGTCTGCTAGTGTACCCTACACGTGGCGGGATTGCCCGCGCATTGAGGACAATGTGCAATACCTTATCCACGCCATCGACAAGCCCGATAGCGATGCTTTGCGGGACGAGCTCCGCGCCGAACATGATGCCTACCAGACCAGTGTTGAGAGCCTTTATGTCACGCGTGGCCCTCTGCTGAGCGATGATGGCGAGCGCCAAACCGGCAGTTTGATGATCATCGATGTGCCGGACTTGGCAGCCGCCAAAGATTTCTGGGAGAATGAACCATTTGTTAAAGGCGGCTTATTTGAGCGGGTCGAGTTCTATGGCTGGCGCTTTGGAAGGGTCTTTGACAAGTTTAAGCTCTAGGAATTTGCCTCCAAAATCCATCTTTAGTCTTTTTTAAACGAATGAGAGCTAAACTGCCTCAAAAGTAAAATAGCGTGTGGCGAGTTGAATTTGTTAGATCAGATTTCAGAAACTACCTCCTCAGACCTTTCCGCAGACGGAAGCAGCGAACTTGACATAACGTTCGCCTTGGCTCAGGCCTGTTTTTCAAAGAATGACTGGGAAGGCGTTTGCCATCATCTCAAACGGGCTCTCGAATTGGCGCCCGAAAACCCGAGCTCTCATCTATTCTTTGCCTACGCGCTGTTTAGTTTAGGCGATATTTCCAAATCAATCCGGCATTTTGATTTAGCCATATTGCACGAGAAAAACCCTCAAAGTATCGAGGACTTAAAGCTGCAACTTTTCTCGACACCGCACATTACGCTCAAAGGTTTTTTTCAGGGAGCCCATGCCCCGGAACGGCAAATCTTTATGTCCGCCGCGGTGGATTTGATTAAAAGCCATCCTGCACCATTTCGTCTTTTAGAAATTGGCTCTTATGCCGGCTCATCATTGCTCACCTGGGCAAATGCCGCAGAAAATTTCTTAGACGGGGAATGCCACATTACTTGTGTTGATCCTTGGGGAGAATCGGGAGCCGATCTCTATAATTCAAACATGACCAAGACCTTGATATCCGAACGGGCCTATCAGGTATTTTGTCACAATGCATCGCTGAACCGTGAAAATGTCCGGGTAACTCCAATGAGGGGAACAAGCAGCGACATACTGCCCACTTTCGAACCGAATAGTTTCAATTTAATCTATATTGATGGCAACCACCATTACGCCGATGTCCTTCACGATATTGTTGAAAGTGCTAAGCTGCTAAAATCAGGCGGAATTATTTGCGGCGACGATTTAGAGTTCCAACTATTTCAATGCGAGCAAGAGTTTGTGGAGAACAATAAAACGGCGGACTTTATTAAAGAACCAAAGAGCGGAGAACTATTTCATCCCGGTGTAACTTTAGCCGTCGCAGAATATTTTGGTGAGGTCTCAAATTTTGCCGGCTTTTGGGCCATGCAAAAATCCTCGAACGGCTTTGAAAAAATTTCTTTGAACGAGGCAACTGGATTGCGGCCACCCATCTGGCCACGGGAGTTTCATAAACGCATCACGGCATATTTTGAAGACTCGGATGAACTGGGTAGATTAATCTAACCCATAATTCTCCTGTGTAATTATATAGTGCGGTGTATTTGTCGTCGTATTCACCGCCATAAGTATTAAGCGTATTTAAGAATATAAATTGTCCCTGGCATAAATTCGTTGCCGTGTTTTCTGATTTTAGCCGGTTCAGCGACTTCAATACTAAAGCCGTTAGTGTCGGCTAATTTCTCAATATAAGCTCGACTTTGCGCGTACCGTCCGGAATTTCTCAAGACAAAATCAGCGGAGTTTGAATTTTCTACAGAGAACACATACAAGGCGCCTGTTTGCAGCCGCTTAGCGGTAGTGGCAAATAAATCATCTAGCTTGCCGACATAAATAAAAACATCTGCCGCGGTGACAATATCGAATTTACGCTCTGCCGATAAAGCTCCAGCTAAATAATCGGTCAATTCGATCTCATGAAGCTCGCTATAGATGTCTTTCTGGGTTGCGGCCGCGATCATTTTAGGCGCCAGATCCAAGCCAATCATCTCGTCCGTACAATTTTGAAACGCCTCGCCGACCATGCCGGTACCACAACCTTGATCCAGCAAACATGTAAAGTCCGGCGTGGTAGCAGGTTCTTGGTCAGCCAAATATTGATCGACTACCTCACGCATTTGAAAGGGAATTTTATATTGCAGACGTTCGGCTAAATCCTGGTCGAAATTCGGGGCGTAGAAATCAAACAGGCTTTTGACGTAGGCCTCCGGCGCGGTTTCAGTTGTTTCGCCGGTCAAGGCCGCGACCATGTGTTTGGCATCACCATTTTCCGGATCAATCACCAATGCCTGCTTGAAGGTTTCAATCGCGTCATTTTTTCGACCAGCCTCCATCAGCACACTAGCCAGGCCAACCAGCACGTCTACATTTTCGGGTTCCATGGTGAGGGCTTTACGATAGCTGGCTTCCGCTGCCTCAGTATTGCGCTGCGTCCGGTAAATCAGGCCTAAGTTGAGATGAGTGGTGATTGTACCGGCTTCTGCTTTGAGCGCTTTCTCGTATGCCGCGATGGCCTCCGGTAATTGATCGAGCCCGGCATAAATACCGCCTAGGACATTTTGTGCTGCACCCAAATCCGGCTTTAGTTCCAGCGCCTTCAGACAAGACGGTTTAGCATCTTCAAGCCTTCCGAGCTGAAATAAGGCATGGCCTAAATTTAAGTGCAATTCAGCGATTTCAGGATATTGTTCAAGTGCCGCGCGAAGGCTCAAGATGGCTTCGTCATAACGCTCTGCTTCGGATAACAGATTACCTAGATTTACATGACCATCGGCAAATCCGGGGTCCATTTCGATGGCTTGGCGCAGTGATTGCTCGGCCTCGGCTAGCTTACCGCAAAGTTTTTGGGCGCTCGACAGATTATTATAATATTTCGCTTCAGTGGGATTGAGCCTAACGGCCCTGCTTAAATAACTTTCAGCATCCGCGCCCTGCCCCTTTTGCAGCATCAGCACACCGAGCAAATGCCAGGCTTCGCCATTTTCTGGATCAGCCTCGATAATCTCACGATACAGCGGTTCGGCGCGGTCGAGTTGACCCTGGACATGAAAGTCACGAGCGGTTGCGAGACGCTCAGTTGAGGTAGCGGTCATGGTCTGGCTTTCAGCAGAATTAGTTGCGCCGACACTACTGAAATCTGTAATGCATAGAAAGTGATTTTCTAAAACAATCCGTTCGTCATACCGCCATCAACCGCAAGCACTGTCCCATTTACATTACCGGACGCATCAGAAGCCAAAAAAGTAACGACGCGGGCAACTTCCTCGACTTCGCCGAGCCGGCCAATCGGAATTTTCTGCCGAAAACCATTCTCAAGTTCTTCCGGCGTGGTTTTATTAACTTCGGCCATATCGGCGAATAGGCGGAGAATGCGTTCGCTCCGGGTCGGGCCCGGATCAACGGCATTGATAAAAATACCGTCGCCGCCATAGGTTTGCGATAATCCTTTGTTGATGGCCATAAAGGCCGCATTGACCGCCGAAGCCGGTAACGCCTGCTTGGCAGGTTCGCGCCCAAACATGCCGATAATATTGACGATGCGGCCATATTTTTGTTTCTGCATGTGGGGAATGACTGCGCGGCTAAGCCGAACGGCACCCATAAACTTCAGCTCAAAAGCATCTCGCCACACCTGATCTTCGATGGTAAGGAAATCGCCACCGCGCGCCGCACCAGCCGCGTTGACGGCAATATCGACCCGGCCAAACTGCTCAAGGGCAGCAGCAACAATTTCATCACCGGCATCTGCAGTCGTGATATCTACCGCGAGACAGCCAACCTCGACACCGCATTCGGTTTCAATTTCAGTTTGAACACTTTTGAGATCGTTTTCGTTGCGCGCGGTTAGAAATATTTTTGCGCCTTCGCCCGCCAGCGCTAATGCGGCAGCCGCACCAAGTCCCTTATTGCCGCCAGAAATGACAGCAACTTTATCTTTTAGCCCTAAATCCATGATTTCCCCACTTTAGCTTTTTTCTTATCGTCAACAGATAGAGGGATATTTTCTCCGGTGAAGCTAGAACTTTATCACCTGTTCACAAAGATTTTATGCCGCTTTCTCAAACTTGGCCCGGTCATGGGGCGCATCAAAGTCGATTCCTTCCGGCCCTTTCGGGATCGTACCCGTGGCATTGACCCGAGGACCCGTCCAGTAATTGAGCTTAGCCGCCTCCAGCCAGCACCAATCAGCAATGCCGGGCTCCTGATAGAGCTCCCGGGTATAGTTCCACAAATTTGGATATTGATAGAGGTGCTTCTTGTTGCACTTGAAGGCATAATGATAGACCGTATCGAAACGATAGAGTGTCGGAAAAGCGCGCCAATCAGCACCAGTGATGCGATCGCCTGCAAGATAGCGCTGCTTACTTAAAATCTCTTCCATTTTGTCAAAAGCCATAAACAAGCCATCATAGGCTTCTTCGTAGGCTTCCTGGCTGGTCGAAAAGCCCGCCTTATACACGCCGTTATTAACGTTGTGATAGACCAGATCGTTAATCGCCTCGATATCAGCCATCAATTCCGCCGGGAAATAGTCATAGGCGCCGTTGCCAAGCTCATCGAATTCGGAATTAAACATTTGAATAATCTCGGAGGATTCATTATTGACGATGGTGCATTCTTTAGCATCCCAAAGCGTCGGCACGGTAACCCGGCCGGTATATTCAGTATTTGCCAAGGCATACACTTCATGGAGATATTTAATTTTCTGATCAGTACCCGGCACCACATGCTGGCCGTCCGGATCAACCGCATAACCTTTGTCACCACCAACAACCATAAACAAACCGATGTGATCGATCAGTCCTTTTAGATGACGGAAGATGATGGCCCGGTGTGCCCACGGGCAAGTTCGCGAACCATAGATGTAGTAGCGCCCCGACTCAGCGGCAAAACCAGAAGAACCATCGGCGCTTATGGTGCTTCGAAAACTCGTCGGTAGGTGATCGAACTTACCGCCAGAGCCCCGGCTTTTGCCATCATCATCGGTCCATTGACCATTAACCAGCATACCCATTTTTATTCCCCAATTTTATTTGCATAAAAGTCTAAACGACTGATGAGCCTAAGCCAATAAGATAGCAATACTTATACAAACAAGTATCCAGAGCACGATCAGGCGAAACGCCGTGCCCGGTAGGATTGCAAACAGCCAAATGCCCATCCAGACAAAAATCATGTAGGGAATGGCAAAAATCAGTATATTTAGCAAAACGCCGGACCCGACATGCCCCGAGGAAAATGTTGATATGCAAACAGCCACGCCCATGAGACTGGCAATTGTCGCGATATTGGCGCGCTGCACTTTGGCACTATCAGGCATGGTGATGAGATAAAGTACAACGGCCGGCCCGCCAACGGCGGCAAGCCCATTAATGAAAGCACCTATCGCACCGGCAACAAAACTCGGCCCATGGCCACGCGGCCCGCGATACTGCCAGCCTCTTAAACTAATGGCTGTTACAAACAGTATCACAGCGGCGGTGATTTTTTTTACGATATCAGCATCAAGTGAAACCAACAGCATGGTCCCAAGAGGTGTTATAAAAATCAGCGCCGCGATCATTGGCGCGACTTCCCGCCAATTGGTTATCTTTAAATTTACGAAAGCCATTTGCACGCCGGCAAACAACCCAAGTCCAACAGTTGTCGCTACCGCATCAACCGGCGACCACAATAGTGAAAACAGCGGCACCATGATAAGGCCAGAACCAAAACCGGTATAGCCACGCACGACACCCCCGGCAAATACAATTGCCAGGATAAACAGATTTTCTTGCGTGAAAATTAGATCAATAAATTCTTGGAGCACGATGGTATAGACATGCTATCCCGTTCACTATTAGTCAAGCGTCATACTTTGATTAGAGTATTTAACGTTGACGGTATAACTGCCTTCGTTAATGACCCAGCGGTCAATCGTATAGGTCCGGAGACCGGCTTTATGAAACGGGTCTGCATCAGCTATTTCGCGGGCTTCTTCGAATGAATTCGCCCGCACGATGACCATACCACGCACTGGCGCCTTGCCACCTTCTTCAAACATCGGACCGGCGGCAAAAAGAATGCCCTGCTCTTCAAGTTCAACTTGGCGGGCCAGATGATCCGGCATCACCGGCATCATTTCCTCGCGTGTGGCATTGGGTGCGGTAAATATTACGTAAAGCTCTTTACCAAGATAATTTCGCGTTAATTTTTGAGCTTCCTGTTCCGGCTTATCCATTTCAATATTCCTTTAGGCGTTGGGATTTTCAAAAGCATAGGCTTCCTGATAAGACGGTCGTGCTTGAACTCGCTCCCACCACTCGCCGACTTTTGGCCGTTTCGAGAAATCCATCAAAGCATCCATATTATTAGCTTCAAAGCGTTCGATAAAGGGCGCGATGGCAATATCGGCTAACGTAAACTCATCACCGGCGAGCCAAGCTGATTTACTTAGCGTCTCTTCAATTTTATCCATGGCTTCGGCCAGCCGCTGTTCGGCAAAAGCTTCCTCTTCAGGGGTGACGCCATTTTCCAGACGTTGCAGCATGGTGACACGCTTATCGGCATCTGGAAAATTCACAATCAACTCCCGCTGCTCTTGCTTGCTGAAAAGTTTATCGGCTCTCGGCACATGACGTTTGTTATAGGAAACCACGTTAATATTCTTGTGTACCTGCAACTCCGCCATTTCGAGCCACAATCGCATCACGGCGCGCTGATAGGTATCGTCCGGACTTAAGGAGACGCCCGGAAAGGTATCGTCGAGGTACTCAATTATGATGTTGGATTCGATAATGATTTTGCCATCATGATCAAGCGTCGGCACGACTCCTTTCGGGTTCAGCCTGACATAATCAGGATCTAGATTTTCAAGCTTGCCGACGATGTCGATGTGATGACTTTGCCATTCGATATTTTTCTCGGCCAAAGTAATCCGCACTTTGCGTGAGCAGGTCGAACTCCAAAAATGATAGAGAGTCAGCATAATTTCCCCTTTGGTAATTTTTTTATTGTTGCAATTACTCTACTGATTTGAATTCAGCGTTTCAAGCCAGCTGATATTTATTTTCACTTAGCACTTGCCAAATTACGTCATCCTCTATTTAGATTTAACCAGCTTTGAGCAAATAATAAATGGGGAGAAAAATATGTCCGACCTGCTTTTGTTAAACCGCGAGAATGACATCACCACCATCACCATCAATGACGCTGCCAACGGCAATCGGGTAAGCGATGAGATGGCGGCACAACTGACTGATATGCTCAACGAGGCGCAACAGGACTCGCACTTCATTATCTTTAAAAGCGCCGGCGATAGCGATTTTTGTCAGGGCCGGGCGGTCGTTGGCGAGAAAGGCAAAACTCTGCCGGAAGCGTTAGAAATGCGCGATAAATTCGATGTCGTGTTTGATCTTTATGATGCCTTTAGAAATTCAGAAGTACCTATATTGGGCGTTGTCCAAGGTGAAGCCCATGGCTTCGGCGCGGCGCTGTCTGCCCTCACCGACATCACCATTTGCAGCGATCAGGCCAAATTCTCCCTGCCGGAAACCTCTCACAATATTATGCCAACCATGGCGATGTCGGCACTGATGGGAAGAGTCAGCCGCAAAGCGCTCATGTATATGACCTATACCTGTGATGTGATTGATGCCTATATGGCTTTAAGTTTCGGGCTCGCCAGTCAAGTCGTGCGACATGATGAGCTAGAAGTAACGGTCGAGGCCTGTGTCGGCAAGCTCAGCCGCATTCCGCGCCCGGCGATCAAAGCCGTCAAAGAATTCTCAACCGAGGCTGAAGAGCTCACCACCAAATCCGCCCGAGCCTACGCCCGCAATCTCCACGCTACGATCAATAGTTCGGAGAGTTTAAGGAAATAGATTTACGGGTTAGGAAAAGAGTTGGTTTCTGTATATCTATACAAAGTCCACTTTTCACCTGAAAACAGACCTCAATCCCATAGAACCAAAACGTCCGTTTTTAGCCAGAAGCAGACATCGTTGCGCAAAAAAAGCCGCTCAACGGTTGAGCGGCTTTTTGATCTATTATTAGCTAACTTACATGACATTAGCCGGAATTTTAAGCCCGATTTCTTTATAATATTTCACCGCACCGGGATGTAATTTGTGGTTTGCGGACTTAAATATATTATCTTTATTAATGGCATCTTTAGCCCACTTCGCTACAGAATGCATCTCATCTATATGCTCCCAAAAAGATTTGGTCATTTTATAGATAACATCTTCAGACATGCCTTTTCTGGTATAAAGTCCAACCCAAGCAGCCACGGTTTGTGTTGGTTTTGTGTTGGCCTGATTATCACCATAAATATTCGGACCAAACTGGGCTCTTGAGCGGCCAGGTATACGCATGTTTGCCTTCATTTTTGGTGTATTCCAATCAGCATCTCCGGCGCCTAAGAAACGGAGTTTATTCGTGAGCGTAATTTGCGAGAAACCGGCTGCAGGATGATTTGTGGCATTGGTATACATATCCAATTGTTTATCCTGGAAGGCTTGCCACCCGGCACTAAATCCAAGTTTAACCGCCGTGTAATCCTTATTCATTTTCATACCCGTTACAGACTCAATAAATCCAGCGGCAACAACTTTTTGAACGCCAACAGGGGGGCCAATGAATACCCTTTTACCCCTAATATCAGCCAAGGATTTTATGCCGGAACTCTCGTATACGGCAAAATTATAGGTGCCTATTCGGTAGTTAAAAATTCCCCGTAAATTTTTTGCCAGCTCAGGCGCATTTTTGACCTTTTTGAACATCGCTTTACCTTTAGACATCAAGAACATCAATGAAGGAGCACCGAAAAAAAGATCGGTCTTACCATTGGCGGCATCTAACGCGTGACGAGGTGCTGCCCCCGTTGCGTTGACCTGGATTTCAATGTCCTTATTGTATTTTTGAACAATTTTGGCGAATGTTGTGTTGAGCGCAAAAGGTGTCGGCACACTAATCGTCGACATCTTATAAAAATCTTTTGCCTGCGCACTACCAAGGGCCATGATTGTTACCGCAGCCATTGAGATAATTTGAGTTTTTAGTTTTTTAGAAAACATAGTAACCTCCCAGTCTAGTTTAAATACGATCAGATTTAAGTTTAGTATAGTTCAATAATTATTATAAACAAAATCAAGCTAAATTATGACACCAGAACTTTATTTTTCTTTTTCGCAATCCGAGCTTCAATATATAGCAGTGCAATTGATGCAACGACACCGATTGCCTGCACTTCTACAAAATTGAGTAAAACTGCGATACCAAGCGCCATACGCAGCACCCGTGAATAGACAGACAATCTATCTCGGTCCACCCCGCCCAAAGAGGTCGTCATCAACCAAATTGCGAGGGATAGCCTAAATACAACCGATATGAACGCAACAACCTCAAATTCAAAAACCAACGACAAGGCAGGATTATAAATCAGCACGAAGGGGATTATAAACCCGACAAATGAGAGTTTCAGCGCTTGAATGGCTGTGTGCAAAGGGTTCGATTGGGCTATCGGCGCGGCCGCATAAGCGGCAATTGCCACGGGTGGCGTTATGGCCGATAAGACGCCAAAATATACCACAAATAGATGAACCAGCATCTTAGGCACACCAAGTTTTTCGATTGCGCCACCCATGATGATAATAATAATTACGTAAGCAGGGATCGTCGGCAGGCCCATGCCGAGAACCAAACTGGCCATTGCCATCAATACCAGGGCAAAAAACAAATTAGAGCCGGCAAAGGCGAGTACCATATTGGAAAACCGAATGCCAAGGCCGGTTAAATTCATAATACCCACGATAATGCCAATCGCGGCAACTGCGACCATGATTTGCGCACATTGCTGCCCCCCTTTTGCGATAGCGTTGATGAAAATTTGCGGACGCTTCCGTACAACGGGATTAATAAATCCCATCACGGCTCCTGCAAGCGTCGCCCACAATCCAGCAGCAGCGGGAGACCGGCCGGTAACAAGAACGCCAATTATTACGATCACCGGCACAAAAAACATTAAGGATTTGATCCAATCATCTCGCGTTAAAACTTCGCGTTCACTCTTTGGTATGGAGGTTATACCTAGACGGCCCGCTTCAACCCACACCGCGATAAATAAGCTCCCATAGTAAAATAACGCCGGCATCAACGCCGCCGTAATAATAATTAGATATGGGATACCGGTAAAATCAGCCATGACAAAAGCAACGGCACCCATGACAGGGGGCATAAATTGACCGCCGGAAGAAGCCGCCGCCTCCACCCCGCCGGCAAAGGAGCTTTTAAAACCTCTCGCTTTGATCATCGGAATTGTAAAAACACCTGTCCCAACAACATTCGCCGTAACAGCGCCCGATATGGTTCCAAAAAAACCACTGGCCGCTATAGCTGCATGTGCGGGCCCGCCTCTCAAGGCTCCGGTAAGGCTCATTGAAATTTTAAGAAGAGTAGCTCCAGCACCGGTGGCTTCAAGCACGGCACCAAAAATGATGAAAATAAATATGAGTGAAATAACGATAATGACGATAAAGCCAAAGACACCATCGAAACTATACCAGACGGTGCGCATGATAGTTTCCAAATCATAGCCACCATGGGCAAAAATCCAAGGTAAGTCGGCGCCAAACAAAGCGTAAAAAATTGTGAGGATGGCAAAAAATGCGAGCGGGAATCCAAAGCAGCGGCGAGTCATTTCAATGACGACAAGTAAGCCGCCGCAACCGACAGCAATATCAGTTGGCAGGAAACTATAAAGTCCGCTTTCCAGTTCATCATAAACGGAAGCAAACCACAGAATTGAAAGGACAATTAAGAATATAAGGATAAAATCAAGGATCCATTGCCCGGCTTTAATTGATTTTCTCTCCGAATTATATAAATCAGCCAAAGGCATTGATAAAATTGCCAAGATCAATGATACCGCGACGGTTATGCTGCGCTGAAATATCTCGTCGATTATACCAAATGCCGCAGTATAAATTGCAACAACGGCAATTCCAAAACCCAAAACCCAAACGATGGAAGGAGCAACTTTTTTCATGATAATACTAGTTCCCTGACATGCGTATGCCGCCATCTCTATTCAACTTATTTGACACAGATTATTATCTGATTTGCCATGGTCTTCCTGTTATTTAAAATTAAAGCGATGTAGTTGCGACGAAGCAAGCGTTGGCTTACAATTAATTTATATTGAAATTTGCTTTAAATCTGAAACCATATCTTCTCACATCGCATAAACTTCATATATATATCTCTGATAATCCGCGGTAGGCCAGGGCACATGGGTGTCAGCTAATGGTTTGGATCGGCCGTTTTCTACTAAGGAACTCTAATCCCAGAACTTGGAATACAGACCTCGACGTCGGATTTTTTAACTTGGAATTTATGAGTGAGTCCGCTTTCAGGGGTATAGCGGACGTTTTATCACAATACCGAGACCACCGGATTTCGATATGGCAGGCAAACGGAACGTTGCTTTCTGAATACGCGGATCAAGCCCGCGCATGACGGAGTTGTGTGGTTACCTAACTCTTCCGTTCATGAACCGGGGAAGTGGCGTATTCTGGAGTGACTTTGACTTCCATGACCAGTGACGCCCCTGCCCGCACTTTCTCAATTGAGCTTTTCAAGGCCGGAATGAGGTCTTGGCGATCGTCCACCGGTCCTTCCGCCGTCATGCCCTGGGCCTCTGCAATGGCGCAAATATCAACCTCCGGATCATCGATACGCTGGCCAATCCAGCGGTTTTCCACCGGGCGGCCGCGTTTTTTGGCCACCGCTTCCTGGTGCATCTCATCATTGAAGTAGGAGTTATTATTGGCGACCAGGATCAGTACAGGAATACGCTCATGCGCCGCAGCCCAGAGAGCCGAAACCCCCATCAAATAATCGCCATCGCCTAAGATTGCCAAGGGCAGATATTTAGAGCCC
>JABIIH010000086.1 GCA_018649245.1 Rhodospirillaceae bacterium
CCGAGCACCGGATGACGGCGACGGCCATAACCGGACGACAACCGCGCGCCATTAATCGGTGTCCGCATGAGAGCCTTGCGGGCAGATCTGCCTTTGTGGTCAAAATAGTCGCTGAAGCCTTTTTTGCCTTTGAAATGATAGAGCGGATTATCATTTTTACCCAGTTTCAGATTGGCATAGAGAATATTGCCATAGCGGGCAAATTCACCTTTCTCGGTAATCTTGCGCTCATACATGACTTCAAACTGGTCACCAGCGCGAATGCTGCGTTGAAAATCGACATCCCAAGAATAAATCCGGATAAGTTCCATCAGCACCGGCACCGGGACTCCGGCATTTACAGCTGAAAGGTACAG
Source organism: Rhodospirillaceae bacterium (assembly GCA_018649245.1). Classification (GTDB taxonomy): domain Bacteria; phylum Pseudomonadota; class Alphaproteobacteria; order Rhodospirillales; family UBA2165; genus TMED23. Next base: position 357 of record JABIIH010000086.1, read on the forward strand.
ACTGGATTTAATTTTGCCGCTGGCTCGCGCTAATTTCGTTTCAATTGCCTGCTTAATATATTTGGCCGTGAATTTGTCATCATCTAGCTGATAGACCGTATATTCCCGGAGGAGATCAGGACGCACGGTGATTTGCTTAAGTTCACCCTTTGCCGCATCCGCATTTTCTGGTTCCAGCAGTGCCGCAGGTTCAAAGACAAATTCGATGTCCTGACCCGGCCGGATGCGTTTGGGATTGTATATTTTACTGAGAGCTTGAATTGCTTTAAAGGCACTGCCCCGTGCCACTCCTGCTTTGACAAATATATTCATCAAAGTATCGCCCTTGCCGACTTTAATGTTTTGCACAACCGGTTGCGGCAACGGCGCTAAATCCAGCGTATCAATCGGCGCACTTGCCCGCAGGTCAAGCGCAGCCTGGGTCAGGCCTTTGCTGGCACTGGTATCGGGCAACGCCGCATCAGATGGCCCCCACTCGAAAATCCATAAAGGCAGCACCACGGCGACGACAGTTAAGGCTGCCAGGGGCAATCGTTTCAAGAACACAAACTTCTGTTTCCAGCTCATTTATTCAGCTAACTGGTTATTCATATTATCGCTTGGGATGGCAGCGGGTATGCGGGGTGATTGGACGTCTGTCAAGATGCTCAATTAAGGCAATTTAACGGCGTTGCATATCCTCCCATGGCCTCCTTAAACTGAGGTCTACCCTCTGAGGGAATCCCAAACGAACAGCTACATAATGGGAGGAACTTGTTAAGGATTGGTTGCCAATATAGCCTTATTGGCAACCCTGCTGCGGCAAATTCTCTCAGCGCGTCAAATTGTTAAATTCGCTCGGCTAAATTCGCTGGCCGATTTTCTGCGTCACGCTTTCCCAATTCCGGCCGGCGGCGACGAGGCAGGATATGCCATCCGGCCGCGTAACAACCATAGACCAAGAGCCGTCACTCGACGAAAAGACTTCGACAACTGAACCACTATTAGCCAGACCGATTGAGTTCCGGGATTCTTTATAATCATCAGAAAGCGAAGAAACGATGGTAGTGCGGTCATCACAGACCACGGGTGCATCATTGTTGGTGATACCTTGTGCCGCAACCGGAGAAGTCACAAAAACAGTGACGGCAGCCAGCAATACCGAAAAGGTGCCAAACACGGCGATAACAAAGGCGCAAATTTTCATCAGTTTTTTCATACTTATAAGATAATTACGTCAGCGCCATTTTTCAGGCCATATTTTGTAAGGAATTACCACATTTGGAGTCCATACATTGCCGTAGCCTTAAGAAATATGCCTAAGCACCTGAAAATAGGAGAGAAAGTCAGCTATACTATAATAGGCAGATAAAATTTAATTGTATTTCAGTTAATTTTTAATTATTTGGCTAAATATCCCCCATATTATTAATTAATTAATTTATGTATAATTAATATAACTCTTTGTTTATTATGAGTAAATAGATATTAATTTTAATTAAATTTGCCATTTTATAATATTTTGGAGACTGTCTGCGATGGTAGGCAAGGTCTTGTTCGGCCCTCAATTCAAGCGTATATAGCAGCAAATTGGCAATATAATGTAGCTTTCGTTTTTACAAATGTAATAAAATGCGACGCTGAAAATGAACAAAATAGACAAAAATCTGGCACAACCAGCAACCGATAGGCCGAAGCTTACCGTCCCCGGCGGCGAGACCGATATTTTGCTGCATTCCTGCTGCGCGCCCTGTGCCGGAGATCTGATGGCTGAACTCACGCGCTCTGAAATTAATTATACGATTTTGTTCTATAATCCGAATATCCACCCACTCAAAGAATATGAGATCCGCAAAGATGAGAATAAGCGCTATGCCGATAAGCTCGGCGTACCTTTTGTCGATCTCGACTACAACAAAGAGGACTGGTTTGACAAAGTCGAAGGCTATGAACATGAACCCGAGCGCGGCTATCGTTGCACACTTTGTTTTGACATGCGGTTCGAGCGTTCAGCGCTTTATGCGGCGGAAAACGGCTTTCGGGTATTTACCTCGTCTCTCGGCACCTCGCGTTGGAAAAATCTTGAGCAAATTAATGGCTGTGGTGAACGTGCAGCGTCGCGCTACGATGAGCTCGTCTATTGGACCTTTAATTGGCGCAAAAAAGGCGGCGCCAACCGGATGATTGATGTTTCAAAACAGGAAAAGTTTTATCAGCAGGAATATTGCGGCTGCGCTTACAGTTTGCGTGACACCAATCAAAGCCGGCTTGAGCGTGGCATGGCGCCGATCAAGCTCGGCGTTAAGTTTTACGGCGACGACGTAGCGGATTAATCCGCACTAAATTCAGATAATATCTCAACCAGTTTATCCGGCCGGTCGACCATGACTTCATGGCCGCAGCCGACGCTATGGTACTGCCAGGCCGGGTCAGCGCTGAATTTATCGGCATACTTATCAAACTGACCGAGCTTGTTGCCACTCGCATAGACATATACGAGGCTGCCTATTTCTGCAAAATTGACCTCATGATCAAGTTTTTGCGTATAAGTGTTGATCGGCTGCGGCGTCAGGCGCCGGTTGAGCCAGTCAGCATCAGCCGCCTCAACAATATCCCACATACCAGAGTCCGGCGGCAAAATCATGGTCTCGTTATCTTTATCATCAACCAACTTAGCAAACATCTCGAAACGCGCGGGATTGTTTGATTGCATTGAGACGCCACTTTCCGGCACGAAGGCATCAATATAAACCAGCCCCTGCAGATGCTCAGCAGCTTTGTCAGCGGCACCGGTGATCACCATGCCGGCATAACTGTGGCCGACCAGCACAACGTCGGTTAATTCTTCTGTTTCCAACACGCCGACAATATCCTGAATATGGGTATCGAGATTTACTTCAAGCGTGGCGAGATGGGCGCGCTCCCCCAATCCGGTCAATGTCGGCGTAAAGACGCGATGACCGAGCGCCCTCAGCGGCGCGGCAACTTTCCGCCAAACCCAGCCGCCATGCCAGGCACCATGAACAAGTACGAATGTGGTCATAAGCATTTCCTCAGAATATAATTTCCTCAACCGCCGCAGCATTTTTTAAATTTTTTGCCGCTGCCGCAGGGGCAGGGATCATTACGGCCAACCTGCTGCACCGGATTTTTCTCGGCCGTCCGCAAGCTTTCCATAACTTTCACCGCCGGTTGCTTGGCTTTCCTAAGTTCAGCGATTTTCTCCAAATGGGGGCGGGCGTGGATATAGAAATGCTGGTAGCCGGCACAGAGGTAATTCAGCCCGTCCTCACCGCCAGGTGTCTCAATAAAGCGGTCCTTGGGACAACCGCCATTGCAGGAGCTCAAGACTTCGCACTCACGGCAATATTTAGGCAGAGCAACTTTTTTGTCGTTGCCGAATTTTTCCAGCTCCGGGCTGTTGATCATCTCGCCGAGCGGGGTCTCCCGGATATTGCCGAGCCGGTTATCCGGATTGACGAAATGATCGCAAGTATAAAAATCGCCGGTATGTTCGACCACCACAACCTGACCGCAGGTTTCGCGTAACATGCAGAGTGAATGCTCCAAGCCGATATAGGGCCGCAGCGCTTCTTCGAAATTCTGGATTGTGATCTTGCCAATATCGTAGTGGACCCACTCATCAAAAATCGCACTTAAGAATTCACCATATGCCTTCGCCGGTACGGATTCGTCCTGGACGCCATGTTCGCCGCGCCGGTTGACCAGTGGCAGAAACTGTAGATAGACGGCGCCGAGTTCTTTAAAGAAACGGTAGACCGTGGCGGGCTGGCGAACATTTCGCTCGTTGATGACACAAAGCAGATCGCAATGGATGCGAAATTTCTTAAACAGCCGGTGGGCGCGCATCACCTGTTTATGGGTTGCTTCGGCCTTTTTGGTCACCCGGTAGTGATTGTGCAGATCGCTCGGGCCGTCGATGCTGAGACCGACATGAAACCTCTCGGTAGCGAGGAAACGGCACCACTCCTCATCAATCAAAGTGCCGTTGGTCTGAATACCGTTGAGAATCTTGCGGCCAAAAGGACGATGTTTTTTCTGGATCTCGAGAATTTTCCTAAAATAGTCAATACCGAGAAGGGTCGGCTCACCGCCATGCCAGGAAAATAAAACATTTTCTTCCGGACAGGCCTCAATATGTTGTTGGATATAAATTTCCAGCAGATCATCAGCCATGCGGTGGGATTCTGAATCTGGATAAAGCTCTTCTTTTTCGAGGTAATAACAATAGCCGCAGTCAAGATTACAGATCGCGCCGACCGGCTTGACCATCACCTGAAATTCCCGTCCCGCCGTTTCTGCCGCCGAGTTTGCCACTATTCCCCGCTTACTTAAATGGCCGATATCCTTGCACTGACAATTCCCAGATAAGCACAAAAATCGCTTCGATCAACGCAAATTTTTGACTGACTAGTTTTGCCGCGGCAGGCAGAGGCTAAAGCGGGCGCCGCCTGAGTCACTATCGGTAATCCTGATATCGCCGCCATGGGAGCGGACAATGGTGCGGGCGATGGCGAGGCCGAGGCCGATGCCGCCCGTCTCCCGATTGCGCGAGTCTTCCAAGCGGAAAAACGGCTCAAAGATTTGTTCTCGCATATCTGCCGAAATTCCCGGACCATGATCGTTGACGTTAAGGCAAACTTCCTGATCGTCGAGAGTTATATCTACCTCAGCCTGCTCACCGTAACGCACCGCATTTTCAATCACATTGCGTAACGCACGCTTAAGCGCCAGCGGATGACAGGCATAGGGCAGGCGTTCCGGCTCACCATTATTAAAAATAACGGCCTGTCCAACAGCGGCCAGATCAGCGCACAGACTATCAACGAGCGCCACCAAATCGACGCTGCGGGTCGGCTCATCGGAGGCTTCCTGGCGGGCGAAATCCAAAGCAGCTTCGGTCAGATTTTGCATTTCCGCCAGAGTTTCCAGAATTTTTTCGCGCGCTTCCTCATCTTCAATCATCTCAGCCCGAATACGCAGCGAGGTAATAGGTGTTCTGAGGTCATGGGTAATCGCTGCCAGCATGCGGGTGCGGTCTTTGACAAACCGGGTCAGGCGCTCCTGCATCTCGTTAAAAGCACGGGTGGCTTTACGGATATCTTCCGGGCCCATTTCCGGCAATAGAGCGACATCTTCACCGCGGCCAAACCGCTCGGCGCTGTCGGCAAGCTTGGCGACCGGGCGGGTGGTGCGCCGCACCATGAATATAACGATGATCACCAGCAGGACGGCCATAATTGCAATCGTAATCAGTGACGGAATAGCAACGGCCGGACTGGTTGGCGGCACCATTGAATAAACATTTAACCAGGGCTTGCTTGAGCTGCCTTTGATGGCAACAGAAATCGTCATACCAATGCGGGAGCCCCGCAGACTTGGATCAAAGTGACGCATGCCTCGCATGTCGTGGCGACGATTAATTCGCCGTTCACCGCGATTGTTACGACGCCACTCTCTAAATCGCCGCTCATCATTCGGCACCCAAAAGGGATTGTGGCCATCGTTATCTTCGTCGTCTTCACGAGCATCTTCGCTGGCGTCATCTTCATCATCGTCATCGTCATCACCTTCATGAATAATGACTCGTACTTCACCAGCCTCATCCGAAAGCTCCCAAGCCAGACGTTTTTGCAGGAAACGATTCAATCCTTCATTTTCATCATCCGAAGCAGCGGCACTGTTATCAGCTAGTTGAAAGCGCAGGCGGGGACTCGACGCCGCGTCAACGATGGTATCATGAAGCGGGGGTTCGGTTTCATTGAGCAGCCGCACCACCGAGGCGGTCCGGGACATCACTTCCTGCTGGGCAACAAAAATAAAGGCCAAGCGGCGGTCATCACGCAAAACATGCAAACTCGCCACCTGAGCAACCACGAGCGCCAATAGCAATACGGCGATGAGTTGGCCAGCGAGGCTTTTTGGCAGAAATCGCATCATCGGCCAACCTCAACAGTCAGCATATAACCGCCGCCCCAAACGGTTTTGATCAAGGTCGGTTTCTTAGGGTCATCTTCCAGTTTTTTACGCAACCGGCTGACCTGGTTATCGATCGCCCGGTCAAAAACCTTGGCGCTCCGCCCACTGGTAATATCAAGCAACTGATCGCGGCTTAGCACCATTTTGGGGTGCTCCACGAAGGCGCTGAGAAGATGAAATTCCGCCGTGCTCAGCGGAATGGCGACATCATCCTCACCACTGACTTCGCGTTGGGCAATATCGAAGGTCCATTTGCCAAATTTAATCTTTTCACTTTCCACCGGACTGGATCGCGGAGGCAGACTATGGGTGCGCCGCAGCACGGATTTAATCCGCGCCAATAACTCACGCGGATTGAACGGTTTGGTTAAGTAATCATCCGCACCCATCTCCAAGCCAATTACCCGGTCGGTATCATCGGCAACTGCGGTTAAAAGAATAACCGGCAAATTGGTGGTCTGGCGAATATGACGGCACAGCGACAGGCCGTCTTCGCCCGGCATCATGATGTCAAGCACCACCAGATCAATCGCGCTTTGATCAATCAGCTTGCGGGCCTCAGCCGCATCGGCAGCCGCAGTGACGCGATACTCATGGCTCGCCAGATATTTGCTTAGACTGTCGCGAATATCGCGATGGTCATCGACAACCAGAATATGATGCGTGCTTTCCATGGACAGACTATGCCTTTAAATCCGCGCTGCTCGGCAAAAAAGATGTATCAAATTGTCGCAAACATCAACCACGCGACAAATTGCGACAAATAAGCGGTTCTGGTGACAAACTTTTGCGACGTTTCAGTCGTCTAATAGTTCTCGTAAACGAACATTCATCCCACTCAACAAACGAGGCATAAAATGCAAAAACGAACGAAAATTATCTTAGCCAGCACCACCGCTGTTCTTTTTCTAGCCGGCGCCGTTGGCGTCAGTAAGGCCAAAGAAGGTTTCCAAAAAGGCTTTCATGGTGGATCAGGCTTTATGCAACACGCCCGCTTCGGCGGCCACGGTAAAAGCATGGGCGGCGGTCATTCCGGTATGGCCGATAAAATCTTTGAAAAATTTGATGTCGATAAGAACGGTACCATCAGCAAAACCGAAATTGACGGTGTGCGCAAGAACGAACTCGCTAAAGCCGACGCCAATAAGGATGGCAAGCTGAGCTTGAACGAATTTCAATCCTTATGGACTGGCTTGATGCGGGAGCGCATGGTCGATCATTTCCAACGGCTCGACAATGACGGCGATGCGGTGGTAACCGAAGAAGAAATCGCCAAGCCAATGGACCGTATGTTGTCCTTCATGGACCGCAATAATGACGGCTCCATCACCAAGGATGAATTGCAGCGCAAGCACCGCGGTTGGGGTGGTAAATATCGCGGCCGTCACCATGATGATCACGATGACGATGATGATGATAAAAAATCAAAATAAAGTTTAAATCGCCCGCGTAAGGAATTCCGGTGTCGGGTATACATTAACCTTGACGCCGGATTTCCATTCTTATCTAAGGTCTCTCAAATACCATCGCAAAATAGAGGAACCCATTATGAATGCCGCCATCTCGACCCAATACCCAGCTTGTTTCAAGAGCCCAAAGCTTTTGCAGGTCCTGGCTGTCATCGCCCTAATCTTTGGCATTGCCTCTATTTTCTCCGGTGGTCAGGTATTGTTCGGTTCCGACTCCGCGCGCATAGCCGTTGGTGATTATATACCTTTTGTCGTCTGGTCTAATTTTATTGCCGGCTTTGCTTATATTGTGGCGGCATTCGGATTACTCAGGCGTACCCGATGGGGTGCTCATCTCGCCTTGGCCATTACGATTGGCACGCTGATTGTTTTTGCCGCCCTCGGTATCGCTATTATTTCCGGCGAAGCATTTGAAATTAGAACCATCGGTGCCATGATATTGCGTGCCGGTTTGTGGCTTGCCCTTACCGCTGCTGCCCGCCAGAATCTATTGCTCCCGTTTTCGGCAGATAAAAATAATGTTTAGCGCCGGAAACCAAGTTAATGGGCGTTATATATAAAACATCAAGCGAAAGAATTCACATGCAGCTTAAAGACACCACAGAAACATTTGGCCTTTCATCAATATTGCTCCATTGGGCAACTGCATTACTCATCATTGCTCTGTTCACTATGGGACAGGTAATGGAGGGCATGCCGCGAGGTTTCGAGAAAAGCGAATTAATGGATTTGCATAAATCCCTCGGTATGCTGCTTTTGATTCTGGTGTTTATTCGTTTAACCTGGCGGCTTTTTCAAGGCTTCCCCCAGGCCGCCAACCCGTCAGCGACTTTTCTAAATATGATATCAAGGCTGTGGCATTGGGCGCTACTGATCATGATCATCGCCATCCCGGTAACTGGCTTTATTTCTTCCGATGCAGGCTTTAGCGACGTACCGTTCTTTGGCTTGTTTACCTTTCCGGATATCCTCGGCTTTGATCATGAACTTCATGAGCAATTTGAAGATATCCATGGTGTCCTGACAAAAATTATTATCCCCCTCGTCCTCATCCATGTGCTGGCTGCTTTCAAGCATCATTTTTGGGATAAAGATACGACCCTTAAACGTATGGTTGGAATGAACTAAGCCGCCCCAATAAACTTCCCCGAACTAAACTAAAATAATTTAGACTGTTGGCAAAATACCAGACGGGGAAATTATATGAAAATTCATCCAACGGGAAAATTTGATAATAGCGCCAAAGACTATAACCACATTGCAGCGCTGCCTTTGGCCGCAGCAATGGGGGCGGAAATCACTGGCGTTCAAATCAACGACCTTACGGACGAGGCTTTCTTGGAAATTGAAGCTGCCCTTTATCGTCACAAGATGGTCTTTTTCCGAGAACAAGAGATCAGCCATACCGATCAGGAAAATTTTACATTGCGCTTTGGCGAGTTCGGCACCGACGCCTATAACGCCGGTACGGAAGGCCATCCCAATATTCAAAAAGTCACCAAAGAGGCTGATACCCGCACCCATATGATTTTTGGCGGAACCTGGCATACGGATTCGCCTTTTCTAGAGCGCCCGCCTGCCATCAGCATGCTCTACGCCGTCGACATTCCACCCTATGGTGGCGATACGATGTGGGCTAACGGCGCGCTGGCTTATGAATTTTTAAGCGACACCATGAAAGCCGTACTGGCGCCACTGAAGGTTCATATGTCGGCAGGCGATGTTGTCGCCGAAGTCATCAAGGACGGCGGACGGCAACCGAAGAAGCTCGGGGCGACCAAGCTCAGTATTGATGTTGAACCGATGATCGAAGGTGCCTTTCATCCACTGGTGCGCAGCCATCCGGTGACACAAGAAAAAGCGCTCTATGTCGATGAAAGTTATACCATGGGCATTGAAGGCATGACGGAATTTGAGGCCGACGCGCTGCTAAAATTTCTCCGCGAACACGTAACGCAGGATGCCTTTACCTGTCGGCTGCGCTGGCAAAAGAAAACCCTCGTCCTTTGGGACAATCGGATTTGCCTGCACCATGCCTTTAACGATCATGACGGCTTTCGCCGCGAAATGTATCGCTCAACTGTAATGGGTGAAGTGCCGCAATAGATTAAAACAACTTTATCTCATATATAATTTTGTAATAGCAACTTAAATGCATATTGAAGGAAATCATTAAAACTTTTTTTATGCCGGTTTACCGATAAAAAATAGGTTGAAAATCAGGTTTGCGTGATGAGGTAGTTAATTAACTATAAGCGCAACAAGCGACAGCATTTCCTAGGGAACATAGATTGGCCTTTTTCGACCATAGAACAGGCGATACAAAGCAGTTGCTTGCTTTGGC
>JABIIH010000012.1 GCA_018649245.1 Rhodospirillaceae bacterium
CGACCTAAACGATGCCCTGACTATGTACTATACGGTGTTCGTATTCATGGTTGGTTGTCTTTATCTCAGCTACCGCATCATTAATTCGCGTTTTGGCCGAGTGATGCGGGCGGCCAAATCAAATGATGAGCGGATGCATACCATTGGTTATCCGACCTATGGCTACAAACTAACAGCTTTCATTATTGCCGGTATGATGGGCGGCTTGTCCGGTTTGTTGTCCGCAAACTTCGAGGATTTTGTCAGTCCCGACATGATGTTCTGGCCGGTTTCAGGCGAGCTCATATTTATGGTCGTGCTGGGTGGCATGGGCACGATTATGGGACCCTTGGGTGGCGCCCTTATCTTTTTGTTGCTGTCAGAAGTACTCTCAAATATTACCGAATCCTGGCATTTAATATTTGGACCCTTCCTAATTCTGGTGGTGCTTTTCGCCCGTGGCGGCGTCGAAGGCTTTTTTGCTAAATTTGAGAAACGCCATGACTGAAATTGTTTTAAAAGTTGAAAATCTGGTCAAGAATTTTGGCGGTTTGGTTGCGACAGATTCGTTCAATATGGAAGTCGAACAAGGCGAAATCCATGCCGTGATCGGCCCAAACGGTGCCGGAAAAACGACGCTTATTCATCAGCTTTCCGGCATGCTAAATCAAGATGCCGGCACGATCCATTTTGATGGTCAGGAAATAAGTCATCTTTCGCCGGCCAACCGCTGCCACGCAGGCATGGTGCGGTCCTATCAGATTACTTCGATCTTCAAGGATTTCTCGGTTCTGAATAACGTTGCGATGGCTATTCAAGCACAAGAAGGTCACAGTTTTCGCTTCTGGCGAAATGCGGATAAGGATGTTGAATTGGCCAGCAAGGCAATGGCTATTTTGGAGGAAATTGGCTTGCAGGATCGGGCCAATGTCTTGGCCGATAATTTAGCCCATGGTGAACAGCGCCAATTGGAAATCGCCATGGCACTGGCAACCTCGCCGAAACTCCTGTTGCTGGATGAACCAATGGCCGGAATGGGACCAGAGGAATCAGCGCGCGTTACCAAACATCTTAGCTCGATGAAGGGTCAATACACCATGCTGCTAATCGAGCATGATATGGATGCAGTGTTCGCGTTGGCTGACCGCATTACCGTGCTGGTTTACGGCCAAGCCGTCGCCTGTGGTACCCCGCAAGAAATTCGTGGTAACGCCGAAGTCCGCCAAGCCTATTTGGGGGAAGATTGATGGCAGAACTGCTGCGCGTTGAAAATATCGAAAGCTCTTATGGTGCATCCCAAGTGCTGTTTGGTCTTTCACTGGAAGTCGGGACCGGCGAAGTGGTGACGTTGCTCGGGCGCAATGGTATGGGCAAGACGACGACCATTCGTTCCATCATGGGCCTGCTGCACCCCCATGGGGGTGAGATCTATCTCAAAGGCCAGGCAATTCAAGGTGAACCGTCATTTAAGGTAGCTCAAGCAGGGCTTGGTCTGGTGCCGGAGGGCCGTCAGATTTTTCCCAATTTAAGTGTTTGGGAAAATCTGGTGGCGACAGCGGCCAATCGGAGCCAGTTACCCGACGCCTGGACGGTCGAAAAAATATTTGATCTATTTCCCGCCTTGGCTGAACGGCAGACAAATGCAGGGAATCAATTGTCAGGCGGCGAACAGCAAATGCTCGCGGTTTCAAGAGCCCTCATGACCAATCCTGATTTGCTGATCCTTGATGAAGCTACGGAGGGTTTGGCGCCGCTTATTCGCGACGATATTTGGCGGGTTTTAGAGCAGCTCAAGGCGGCTGGTCAATCTATCTTAGTGATTGATAAAAATGTTGATGCCCTGACGCGGATCGCCGACCGCCACTATATTATTGAAAAGGGTAAAGTCGTTTGGTCCGGTAGTTCGGATGAACTTAAGCAGGATGAAGAATTACAACATCGCTATCTGGGTGTGTAAATTTTTTACTGGCGTAAATAATCGCTTGAATTATAAGTTCAAAATTCTCAAATACTAATAGACATAAGCTTGGATCTGGTGAATTTATCAATGGATATCGCAGCACAACAGCAACCGGTGGGTGAGGGTAGATTTGATGCTAAATTCTGGCAGCTCGAAGCATTTGAGCATCCAGGACAGCAATATTATTACTGTACACCGGCTTTTGTCGAAGCTGACGGGACGGCGACGATCGGCGATGATTTCTTAATTTCCGGTAGCGAAGAGCGTGTACTGGATCAAAAACTAATCTCGCGTAATATTCATGCCACCATTCGACTGGTTGCCGGATTTCTGCATGACAGCAAATTAAAGGGTGAAGAAGCGAAAGTTGTTATGCCACTAAACGCTAAAGCGGTAAGTGTAGAATCCGTAGCATCTGAATTTGCCGATGGCTGCCGGGAATTTCTGGCAGATGTGAATGGCCAGATTATTTTTGAAATGATGAACTTACCACCCAAATTCACCATTGATTATCTCGATCACTTAGGCATTTTGGTGTTTCCGTTTTGCCAGGAATATATCGCCCGGCCTAGTCCCGCCTGGACGGATTTTACCATATTTGCCAACTGTAATTTCCAAGGTGTGAGCTTTGATCTTAAGAATAAGGCCTGGCCGCCGGATAAAATTCAGCCGCATCTGGAAAAATTTTGCCAGTCAGCCAATCTTAACCGCCTGACGCCCTATTTATTAGGTGCAGCATCTTCAGATATTCAAGGCCTAGCCAATGAGCTTGGCTTCAAGTTTGTTGCCGGTAAGGCCGTCGACGAGACTTAATTCGAGCGTAGCTTAAAGCGCTGAATTTTTCCGGTCGCCGTTTTCGGCAAATCTTCGACAAAATTAAACCAACGTGGATATTTATATCGCGCCAAGCTCGATTTGCAGTGTTCCAGCAATTCCGCTTCAAGTTCATCACCAGCATCAGAGGCATCGTTGAGCACGATAAAGGCCTCCGGTTTAATCAGTTTTTCATCATCTTCGCGGCCAACAATGGCAGCTTCGAGGACTTTCGGATGTTCGACCAGTTTGCCTTCGATTTCAACAGGTGAACACCAGATACCACCGACTTTTAGCATGTCGTCACTGCGGCCACAGCAGAAGAAAAAGCCATCATCATCAACATAATAGGTATCGCCGGTATACATCCAGCCATCGCGTAGAGCATCGGCGGTTTTTTCAGGATTGCGCCAATATTCTTTGAGCAGAGAATTACCTTTAATCATCAGCGCGCCGGTCTCGCCGGTTGGAACTTCCTGGCCTTCATCATCGACAATTTTGCCTTCATAACCCGGCACTGCCAAGCCGCTGGCACCCGGTTTGATATTACCGATTTGATTGGAGAGGAAAATATGGAGGATTTCCGTCGTGCCGATGCCGTCCAGCAAAGGAATGCCGGTTTTATCCATCCAGCGTGTTAACAGGTCCGGCGGCAGGGCTTCGCCAGCCGACGTGCAAACGCGTACCGATGACAAATCAGGCTCGCTGTTTTCCATTGCTTTAAGCTGCGCTGCGTAAAGTGTTGGTACGCCATAGAATATTGTTGGCTTAAAGGTCTTGATAACTTCATGAACCGCATCGGGCGTCGGTGGGCCGGGATAAAAAACTGCTTCGGCGCCAACCCACAGCGGGAAGGTCATGCCGTTGCCAAGACCATAGGCGAAAAACAATTTGGCGGCAGAAAAACAAATGTCATCTTCCGTGATTCCCAATATTCCAACGGCGTAATGCTGGCTGGTGACAACCATATCTTTATGGGCATGGACGACGCCTTTGGGGCCGCCGGTCGTGCCTGATGAATAAAGCCAAAAACAATCGTCTTCAGCGCCGGCGGGTGAGGGGGCTAAATCAGGCGAGGCGGATATCATATGTTTGGCTAACGTCTCGCCTTCACCTTCGGTCAACAGGGCGATTTTCGGCTGGTGTGGAGATTTCTCCAGCGCAGTTTTAACTTCCTCGGCAAATTCAGCTGAGTAAATAACCCCGGTGGCCTCTGAGTTCTCAATCATGTAAGCGTAGTCTTTAGCGACCAACAGGGTATTGATCGGTACTGGTAAAATACCGGCTTTAATAGCACCCCAAAACACATAAAAGAATTCCGCACTGTCTTTGACCATCATCAGGAGGCGCTCGCCCTTTTGGACACCTAAGTCAGTGAGGGCGTTGCCCGCGCGGTTCACATGTTCGGCTAATGTTGCGTAGGTGACTTCGCCACCACCATGCACACGGATAGCAATTTTGTCGCCTCGACCTTCCGCCAAATGCCGGTCGATGAACGGCACTGCGACATTGAAGTTTTCGGAAAAAGTAATACCTGCCGGTGTGGTGGAGGTATCTACAGAAACAGTGTGGTCAGCCGTGTTTTCTGGCATGTGAAACTCCTTTTGTGCGGCGCTCAAAAACAGTTAAGCCCCAATCGCGAAATGTTATATCGCAATTGAGGCCTAACTAAATTGATCTATGTCAGAGTTCTAATGAAACTTGACGTATTCAAAATCAGGCTCTTTGCCTTGGATACCGCGTGCTGGTGCCGCAATCCAGCCGGCCATTTTACCTGGCTCGGTCACCGGAACCATAATGCTTTCGACGAAGGCGCGATCTTCAGCCGTCGGCAGCCAATCATTGACATTGGCATCCCATTCTTCTTTTGAAATAACGTTGCCGTCCGGGCTGACAGTGGCATCGGCGAAAGTGCCGATGTTCCGGTGGAATGCCGTGTGAGGTAGCGTTAGCTGATAATCGATACCGGCCTCTGAAATCGTTTTGTTCCAGCGATCAACACCACGCTGGCAATCATCACGATAGTCATTGCGGAGACGTTCGTTAATCGAGGCCAGCGCGCCAATTTCCTGCATGACCACTTTATTGCCTTCGATTTCCGGCACCATATAGAAATCGTTATCCAATTGATGATCATCATCAATCTTAGTTTCCTGGTACCGGCCTTTGAGACCCATGTTGTAAAAGTTTGCCGCGTTGGTGGATTTCTCCTGACCAAACAGATCCAGACAGATCGAGAAATGGAAGTTCATCCATTTTTGAATTGTTGGTAAATCGATCCCGCCATATTGACGGATGTCCATGGTGTCATGCTCTTTAATCAATTCGGTACTACGCTGAACCACTCGGCCGACACCGGTTTCACCAACAAACATATGATGGGCTTCTTCGGTCAGCATGAAATTACAGGTCCGGGACAACGGATCAAAGCCAGATTCAGCAAGCGAGCTTAACTGATACTTGCCATCACGATCTTGAAAATATGTAAACATGAAGAACGACAGCCAATCCAGCGTCGGCACGTTAAAGGCTTCAAGAATGCGCGGCTTATCGGCATCGCCAGAATGACGTTGCAGCATCTCATCCGCTTCCTCGCGGCCATCGCGGCCAAAATAGGCATGCAGCAAATAAACCATGGCCCATAAATGACGGCCTTCCTCGACATTCACTTGGAACAAGCTGCGCAGGTCATAAAGCGATGGGCAGGTGCGGCCCAGCCGGCGTTGCTGCTCAACTGAGGCGGGCTCAGTATCACCCTGGGTGACAATCAGGCGGCGCAATTCTGCGCGGTATTCACCCGGAACTTCTTGCCAGGCGTCTTCGCCTTTATGGGCACCAAAGTTAACTTTGCGGCCTTCTTCCTGATCGGCCAGAAAGATGCCCCAGCGATATTCCGGCATCCGCACCATATCAAAGTGCGCCCAGCCTTTGCCGCTGACAT
This sequence comes from Rhodospirillaceae bacterium, assembly GCA_018649245.1. Classification (GTDB taxonomy): domain Bacteria; phylum Pseudomonadota; class Alphaproteobacteria; order Rhodospirillales; family UBA2165; genus TMED23. The sequence continues at coordinate 5,694 of JABIIH010000012.1, forward strand.
CAATGGCGGTGCGCAGGAAGACTTCATAGTCGGTGCTATCCACCGGGCCAAGCTCATCCCACCAGTTCAGGAAAGCGGGCTGCCAATTTTCAAGGGCGCGTTGGAGGCGTCGATCATCTGAAAGATTGACGTTATTTGGAATTTTCTGGGAGTAATCTACTTTGCTCATAATTATACTCGCTTTCTATCGAAATTTGCTTGTTTACCGGTGCCGAACAGTTTGAGAGCACCTTCTTCACCGACCGCGTTGGGGCGCTGGAAAATCCAGTTTTGCCAGGCGCTTAGGCGGCCGAATATTTTAGTTTCCATGGTTTCAGGGCCAGCGAAACGGAGGCTGGCCTCCATGCCGGTCAGGGCATCGCCGGAATAGCTTGCGCGCTCTTCGATGGCGATACGAACTTCATCTTCCCAATCGATGTCATCGGGAATAAAGGTGACGAGGCCAAGTTCATCCGCGGCTTCGGCATCCAACTCATTACCAATCTCTGCTTTGATATTGGCAATTTTATCCTCGGCATCGAGGAACCGGGTTTCAAGCCGGGTGAGATCGTTGCACATCGGCAGGGCGCCGAAATTCATTTCCGACGGTTGCAGGGTCGCGGCGGCAATGTTGGAACCCTCGAAGGTGCCATCGAGCATAAAACTGCGATCGGCGGCCAGGACCAGCTCCATCAGCGTACCGGTGAAACAACTGCCTGGTTCAATCAGCGTGATGACACTACGGGATGATACATCCAGGCGTTTGAAGGTGCGTTTGAGATAGTTGGTGATTTCGCGAACCAGCCAATCGTCAGCATTGTTGATCAAGGCCTGATCGGCAGCGGCGACGAAATCTGCATTGCCTTCAGATTTAAAGACCCAGGTCGTGATTTCATTTTCATTGGACCGCATGTGCAGAATTAAATCATCAAATTCGCGGGCGAAGGCGAGGGGCCAGAAGTCTACACCGGCGGCATGAATGGCCGTGGCATCTTGCTCTGGTGCTTGGCCTGGACCACGCACGGTGATTTCAGCGGTGAGACCAGCGCGGTCGATTTGGACCGAAATGTTTGAATAGTTGACCTCGTCACCACTGATTTCACGTTTGAGTGGCGTCAACTCAACACCTTTTGCATCGCCTGGACGCTTTGAGTCTTTGGCAAACTCTTCGGCTCGTTCTTTGGCCGTTTCCATCAGTTTTGAACGTGGCACCAATTCATCAACAAAATTCCAATCCAGGGCGCGTTTGCCTTTAACGCCTTCGTTGAGGGTACAGAAGTAATCAGCGTGATCACGGCGCACATTACGTTTGTCCACCACACGGGTGAGACCTCCCGTGCCCGGTAAAACCGCCAGCAGCGGAACTTCCGGCAGAGAAACTGTGCTGGCGCCGTCATCAATCAGCATGATGTGGTCAGCCGCTAGAGCCAACTCATAGCCGCCACCTGCCGCCGTGCCGTTGACCACGCAAATATATTTCTGATCAGAATTGGCGGTTGAATCCTCGATTCCGTTCCGGGTCTCGTTGGTAAATTTACAGAAATTCACCTTATGGGCGTGCGTAGAAGTGCCAAGCATAGCGATATTAGCGCCGGCGCAGAAAACGCGATCTTTTGCTGAAGTGATAATGACGCTCTTAACTTCCGGATGCTCAAAACGTAAACGCTGGGTTGCATCGTAAAGTTCAATATCGACGCCCAAATCATATGAGTTCAGTTTAAGCTCGTATCCTGGGACCATGCCGCCATCTTCGGCAACATCCATTGCCAAGGTTGCGACAGGGCCGTCGAAGGTGAGTTGCCAGTGCTTGTACTGGCTGGGGCTTGTTGAAAAATCAATCATCTTACCGTCTTATCCTCTAATTTTACCGCCAAATGACATCTGACTGCTAATTTCAATTATTCAAAAGTATAGCGCGTATTTCCTTGGTTTCTGCTATTTTTTTCTTGTTACATTAGCCTTTGGAAATGTTTTCGTAAATCGGTACCAAAATACCTATTTACATATAGTGCGACTCGTTGCATTGTGTCAATAGACAAAATTGATCTAAATCAAATTTATAGCTAAGTGATTGAATCAAAGAGCACAATGAACACAGAAACTCGAAATATATCAGTAAATATTCGTCCAGCCGTGATTGCTGACTTGCAAAAAATCATCGATTTGGATGCTGAAGTTACCGGATTAGAGAAAAAAGATTACTGGGAAGATCGCTTTGACCGATTCACCGAACGGGATGGGCGGCATCTCATTGTGGCAGAGTCGGCGACGCCTAGTGACTTTCTCGGTTTTATCGTGGGTGAAGTCCGCGCCTGGGAATTTGGCTCCCGGCCTTGTGGCTGGATTTTTGCGATTGGTGTCGATCCGGAACAGCGTGTTCAGGGTATTGGTGAGCAATTGTATAATGCCATGTGTGAAGCCTTTAAGGCGGATGGCGCCAGCGCCGTGCGCACAATGATTGGCCGAGAAGATCAACTCAATATGTCGTTCTTTAGGGCGCAAGGCATGATGGGTGGGCCCTTTATTGAATTGGAAAAACCACTTGATTAATAAAATCATGATTGGAGAGCAAAAGTGAGACTGCAAAAAGCTACTCATTATGGATTATATGCGGTGTTGGAGCTTGCCCGGGATCCGTCCCGCCAGTTATCGGCCACGGATATAGCCGATATTTACGGCATATCTTCTAATCATCTTGCCAAAGTGCTGCGCGATCTTGGCCGCGCCGGTTTGGTTGATTCGGTGCGGGGCGCCGGTGGCGGTTATCGCTTTTCCGGTAATTCCAGACGTATTACGCTGATGGATGTCATTAACATCTTCGAAGAGATCGGCAGCGATTCGACCGCTGCCGCTGATCCTGGTGATGAAACCGATATCGGCAGTGCTCTGCTGTTAGTGCTGGGAGAAATTGATGATATTGCCCGGGCTACCTTCGGCTCGATCACCTTGGATACGCTTTTGAAAACCATGCGCTGGCAGCAAGAGCGCGAATCCAAATTGGTGGACTAAGCCGAAATTCCGATCAGTCCTTCAAGCTTGGCGGCATCATTGCGTAAAGTCTCGCTGTCACCGTCATAGGTAATACGGCCCCGGTCCATGACCATAGTGCGCGCGGAAAAATCGAGCGCCACTCGGGTATTTTGTTCCACCAGAATCATCGAAATACCACCATGTTCTCTGAGCCGCACCATCACCTCGACCAATTCATCGACAATGACCGGTGCCAGGCCCTCGGAGGGCTCATCCATCAACAGGACTTGTGGATTGGTCATCAGGGCCCGGGCGATGGCCAGCATTTGCTGTTCACCGCCGGATAATTGATTGCCCATATTAGTGCGCCGCTCGGCCAAATTCGGAAACAACTCGAACAAAGCTTCGGCGGTCCATTCGCCTGGCCGGGCACCAATGTTTAAATTTTCATCAACGCTGAGGGACGGAAATATTTCACGCTCTTGCGGCACGTAACCGATGCCTAGGTTAACTCGCCGAAAGGAAGGGGTGGCCGAAATATCGGCACCTGCCAAGTGGATGTGCCCGTCATGCAACGTCGTGTGACCCATAATGGTCGCCAGCAGGGTCGTTTTGCCGACACCATTGCGGCCAATCACACTGATACTTTCGCCCGCTGCCAGTGAAAGTGATAAATTATCGAGCACCATGGTTTCGCCATAGCCAGCCGTAACGGTATTGATTTCAAGCGCTGTGATGTCAGACATGCGCGCTTTCTCCCAAATAGACGGCTTGCACTTCCTTATCTGCCGCGATCTCGTCGGGATCACCTTCGGCGAGGATAGCGCCGCGCACCAGTACAGTAATGCGCTCGGCAAATCTGAAGACCACGTCCATATCGTGTTCAATAATAAGCACCGCGATATCTTTAGGCAGGCTATCGACCGCATCCAGGATAATATGGCTTTCTGCACTCGGTACACCAGCGGCCGGCTCATCAAGCAGCAACACCTTCGGATCAAGTGCTAAAGCGATGGCGATCTCGACCAGGCGCTGGCGGCCGTAAGGAAGTTCGTGAATTTCTGTTAAGGCATCATTGTCGAGCTTGAGGGTGCTCAAAATTCGACCAGCCTCTTCCATCACCTCACTGTAGTTTCCCGCCGGCCGCAAAATACCGGTGGCGTTTCCCATGCGTTCGGAAATTGCCAAATTCAAATTGTCGATCACACTTAGGCCCATGAACAGGGTGTTGATTTGGAAGGTGCGGGCGATGCCGTGCTTTACTCGCTGATGCTCAGCCATCTTGGTGATATCGTTGGTGCCAAGATAGACGCTGCCGGCACTTGGTTTTAGCACGCCGGTGAGCAGGTTAATTAAGGTCGTTTTGCCGGCGCCGTTAGGGCCGATAATGGCATGCCGGGCGCCGGGAGCCAGTGCAAAATTAATATTCCGGGCGACATTAAGAGCACCGAAGTTTTTATCAAGACCGCGAGTCTCTAGGATCGGTTCGATCATTGGACCTCACCTTTCGATGCGCCTTTAAATTTTTTCACGATATCCTCAAAGATGCCGAACAGGCCTCGCCTGGCAAAAAGCACCGTCAAAATAAGGACGATGCCAATGGCAAATTGCCAATATGGTTCATCAGTGCCCAAAACCTGCTCAGTAGTGCTTTCCAAAATTTTATAAACAGTGGCGCCTAAAAAAGCGCCATAAAGCCGCCCGGTGCCGCCGAGGATCAGCATAATCAAGACTTCACCCGATAACTCAAAAGTATAAACCTCGGTGGTGACGTTGCCTTGTACCTGAACCCAAAGCGCGCCGGCGATACCGGCGATGGCGGCAGATATAATATAAACGCTGACTTGGCGCTGATGCACCGGTGTGCCGATGGCTGACATGCGCTGGGTGTTTTCACGGATGCCGATCAGCATTCGACCGAAGGGGGCGTAAACAATGGTTCGGATCGTTAAGAAACCGAAGAACAGGACAACAAGGACATAGATATAGCTGCTCGAATACCACAGCTGATCCAATTCGATCAGGCCAAGAATTTCAGAATTGGTAAAATTGATGCCGTCAAAACCACCGGTGATTTCGTCGAAATCATTGGCCAGTTCCTGCAGCATAATAGTCACGGCCATGGTCAGGACCAATAGCGTCAGCCCCGTTGTTCGCAGCAGCACCCAGCCAGACACCAAGCCAAGCACAGCGGCCCCAGCTGCTGCCGCAATGAGCCCTAGGATGGGATCAGGAATATCGTTGCTCGCCATGAGCGCGGTGATATAGGCCCCGGTGCCGAAAAACGCGGTATGACCGAGCGATATGATACCGGCATAGCCAACGATCAAATCCAACGAAAGCGCAAATAGGATCATTACCAAAATTTGGGTCGCCAATAACCGGTAGCCCGGCAATAGATAGAAAACGGCAATAGCGAGAATCCAAGGGATGATTTCCGCCCAATGGAAGCGATGGCGCCTTTGCAAAAATTGAACGGACCTTGCTAATGAGCCTGTCGGAGTACCTGTGCTGGAAGTCATAATGTCAGGCCTTTCCGAAGAGTCCGTGCGGGCGGATCAAGAGAACAATGATGGTCACGGCAAAGATGATGAAGGCTCCACCTTCCGGGAAATAAAATTTTCCGGCGAAATCGATAATACCGAGGATCAGGGCAGCGAAGAAAGTGCCGCGAATATTGCCCATGCCGCCAACAGCGATGACGATCAAAAATATAACCAGATATTCTAAAGCAAAGACCGGCTTAATACCGCCGAGCAGTTGAATGCCGAGACCGCCGCCAAGTGCCGCCATGCCACTGCCAAGCGCGAAGGTCCAGGTAAAAATCCGGCCGGTATTGATGCCGCAGGATTCGGCCATCCGCCGGTTATCCACTGCCGCTCGAATTTGCGCGCCAATGTTGGTCCGCTCTAAGCCATAGAACAACGCCGCGACAATGATGGCGCCCGCGACAATCATGAAAATGTGGTACCTGGGAAAGTTATTGAAACCCAAATCCACACTGCCGCTAAGATATTCCGGCATCAGGATCAATTGCGGGTCGGGCCCCCAGATGAAAGTCACTGTGGCAATGGAGGCAAACACAATACCGATGGTAAGCAGCACCTGATCCAGTTCAGGCCGGCGATAGAGATGCCGGTAGAGTACCCGTTCAAATAGGATGCTGAGGAGGGCGACAATGACGAATGATACTAGTAGTGCGACCGCAAATGGCGCTCCCGTCTTGCTTACCATGCTGACGGTTACATAACCGCCCGCCATGGCGAAGGAGCCGTGCGCCAAATTGGCGAAACCCATCAGACCCATGGTAATCGACAGGCCAACGGATAGGATAAAAAGCAGCATTGAAAAAGCCAGGCCGAAGACGAGGACCGTGGTGATCTCAATTAGAAATGAAGACATGTTTAATCAAAGCCCAGTAAATTGAAATGCTGCAGGACGCAATTTTCAAAAACGAAACAGCCGATGGCAGTATTTCCCACCATCGGCTGATTAGCAATTACGAAAGTGAATACTTAAGTTCGCTATATTCGCTTAATAGAGCTTCTTGCCGCATTTGCCAAGTTTGAGCTCTTTGCACTTGTCCTTAACGGCTTCAAATTTCTGCTGGATTTCCTGCACCAGCTTACCGCCTTTTTGCCGGACCACGGAGATATAGACATTTTGTACGATATCGCCGGTTTCCGCGTCGATGGAAATCGGTCCGCGCGGGCTATTGTACTTCCAGCCCCGCAGTACTTTCATCGCTCCGGCAGCGGTCAGTTTGCCGCCATTGGCTCCTTTGATTGCCGCATAGACTGCAGCCATACCGTCGTAGCCGCCAACACCAACAAAATCAGGTACAGAGTTAGCGCCATACTCGGCTTGCCAAGCTTTCACAAAAGCTTGGTTTTCGGCTGACTTCAAAAACATGTTGTAATGATGGGCGGTTACAACGCCATCTGCTGCCGACCCCATACCCTGGAGCTGCGTGTCCTGGGTGATGTCGCCAGGGCCAACAAGCTTGGTGCCAGCTTTACGCATAGCTAAAGCCTGATAGGTTTTAGCCACCGCAGCGGCATGGTTGCCGGCCGGTACGAAGACATACATGCAATCTGCATTTTTGCTTTTAGCGCGTTGGAAAAACGGCGTCATATCCGGCACTTTGGCCGGGCCACCCATCGGAATTTCATCGATGACTTTACCACCAGAAGCGACAAAGCCTTTACGGAAAGCAGCAATACTGTCTTTTCCTGGAGGATAATTGCTGTAGCCGGAAACCGCCGTCTTGCAGCCCATCTTATTTGCGGCATGCTGGCCCATGATGTAGCCCGCTTGCCACATGGTGAAGGAAACCCGCACCATATGAGGCGACATGTTGGGAATGAACGCTGTACCGGCATTCATGATCACGACCGGTGTCTTGGATTTATTTATCAGGGGGGCCACTGACATGGCATTTGGCGAAAAGATCAGGCCGGTGATTAATTCGACATTTTCACGGGTGATCAATTCCTGGGCAGCGGCTTTGGCGATAGGACCACCTGGGCGCTTTGAATCACGCACGATCATTTTGACCGTATGGCTACCGAGTTCGCCTTTATGCAATTTCATATATAGCTTTGCGCCGCGTTCCATTTGCTGGCCAAGCTGAGCTGCGCCACCGGACATAGGTCCGATAAAGCCGATTTTATATTCACGGGCGTCCGCTTGGACTCCCGAAAGGGCAAGAATACCAGCCGCCGAAATGGCTGGGATTAGATATTTTTTCATTGTTAGTATCCTCCATGTTAACTTTTTTTAGTTTCTTGGTTTATTAAATACTTGGTAACACACAAAAACTTTAGGGTGTCTGGTAAAGTTAGACAACTGTTAAATCTGAAATATCGTTTTCTTCTGCTAGAGTATTTTAAACTAATTCTAAAATATGCTCTATTACCTGTCTAACGAGACAGTGTGATCTTTCGTTTAAAAATCGATGGAAGAAGAAACCGAAATGAACACCCAGAGTTATTCTGATTCCGAGCCAGTCTATCGCTGGGTTATTGTTGCGGCTTCCGCGATCATGTTGGCAATCGGCATGGGGGTGATGGTAAATGGCATCTCGGTATTTTTCATTCCTTTGAGTCAAGAATTCGGCTGGCAGCGCGGCTCAATCGCTTTTATTAATTTTTCTGGATTAATCGGACTGGCTCTGGGTGGAATTATAATGGGCCGTGTCGCTGATCGTACTTCGGCCCGCAGTGTCAGCTTGCTTGGCTCAGTCGTGTTGGGTCTCTGTATTCTTGCTTCTTCCTGGGCCGAAACACTGTGGCAGTTTTATGTGCTGTTTTTCCTGGCAGGCTTTCTGGGAGCCGGAGCTCTTTTCGCACCACTTGTGGCAAATGTGGGCAATTGGTTCAAAACTGGTGCCGGGCTGGCAATAGGAATAACCGCTGCTGGTCAGGCCATAGGACAAGGAGGTGTGCCTTTTGGCACCGCCGTAATAATTGGCGCGATGGGCTGGCGTGACGCCCTAATGGCCCTCGGATTGATTACACTGTTTTTACTTATACCGCTGGCTCTGTTAATCCGGCAACCGCCTGAAGTTCAGTCAGGAACGACGTCATCTGATATCTCCGCAAACGCGGGTGAACTCCCGGTGCCATTGTCCCCAAATGTAGTAGCCATGTGGCTTGGTGCCGCGGTCTTATTTTGTTGCCTTTGCATGTCAGTGCCATTGATGCATTTGGTGCCACTGATACAAGACCGTGGAATTCCGCTTACCGATGCCGGGAGCGTGTTATTTCTCATGTTGCTGGTAGCGATTTTGGGCCGTGTCGCTTTTGGTAAATTAGCTGATTTGATCGGCGCGATTAAAGCCTATTGGATTGCATCATGTTGGCAAACAGTCTTGGTCTTTGGTTACATTTATATAGATACGCTCAATGGATTTTATATTTATGCGGTGATCTATGGCTTCGGCTATGCGGGTGTGATGACGGGTCTTCTGGTCTGCGTTCGTGTTTTGACGCCCATTAGCCGGCGCGCTTATGTTCTTGGTATCGTTATGTTATTTGCTTGGTTGGGACATGGCGTCGGAGGTTATCAAGGAGGTTTCTTTTTTGATCTGACCGGTAACTACACCATCTCCTATGCCAACGCGGCATTTGCCGGTATCATTAACTTAATTATTGTTGCCTCACTTTTCGTCACAATTAATCGCCGCCGTTCAGGTTTGGCCTTTGTGAATTAAAGTTAGCTTTTGAAAGCTGGGAGCCGCCTTACTTAATGTAGCTAGACTGAAAGCTGTTGTTCCTCTGGCGGGGCCATGGAACTATAATATCAGTAGAACCATGGTAAAATTTCATTCCAAATACCGGCGATCTAATTATCGCCTCATAACCGCAGTTTTCCTTTGTGTAATTGGGCTGTCATTGGTTTTCACATCTGCCCATGCCCAGCAGAAGACGCTGCGAATCGGCGCCTTTCTGGCGGTGACGGGGCAGGGTGCGTTCCTCGGTGCGCCGGCGCTGGCGACCCTTAAACTTTATATTGATCTCTTGAACCTTCAGGGTGGTTTGCTGGGCCGCAAAGTTGAGCTGGTCGACTATGATGTCGGCATTGATACTCGCACGGCGCAAACTGCCATTCGCCGCCTCATCGATATTGATCGGGTTGATGCGATTATTGGCGGCTCAACAACCGGAGCGGCGATATCGGTGCTGCCGATTATTGAACAGGCGGGTATTCCATTTTTAGCTTTAGCCAGTTCGACCGAGCTGGTCAGTCCGGTACGTAAATGGGTGTTTAAAACCTCGCAAACCGATCGCATGGCCTGTGGCAAAATTCTTAGCGACATGAGGAAGCGCAATATTCGGTTTATCGGAATTATTTCCGGTGATGGCGGGTTCGGCCGGTCGATGCGGGCGCATTGCATGGATATTGCTAAAAATCTGCAAATTAAAGTCATTGCCGACGAACTTTACCGGGCGCAGTCCCGCCGGGTACTTGATCCGCTCAAACGAATCAAAGCTAAAAGAAATATCCAGGCAGTGCTCAATATCGGCTTTGGCTCTTCGCCGGCCTATGTCACGCAGAACTTTCGGAAACTCG
>JABIIH010000011.1 GCA_018649245.1 Rhodospirillaceae bacterium
AAGGCAGCACTTTCCGGCGTTTCTTCGGGCGGGCGTTTGTCACAGGTACGAGCAATAATCTCGAGGGTGCCGAATTTTACCGTCCGGCCAATTGGGGCAGGGAAAGTCGAGACACGTGCCGTCACTTTATTGAGGCCCTGCAAGACCGCCATATTATATTGCTCGGCTTGAGCAGGGAAAGCGCCAACCACCAGCAGGGCAATCAACAACAGGACTGATTTTTGATAAAGGGACATGCAAGTTAATTAGCAGGATGACTTAGGCACAGCAACCAAAGCGCTTATTTAGGTTTGTCGCCCTCATCTTTGCCGCTGGTGGCAAGAAAGATGATTTCGCCCACTTGATCCTCGAGTGATTTGAAATCTTCGGTTTTGCCGATCGCGCCGCCGGGTTTAATAAATTCCTTTGAGGAGCCTGGGCGCAGCCTCACATATTTACCACCGATCATGCCTTCACTGGCAATCATCGCCACGGTGTCTTTGGGCAATTTTATTGAAGGTTTTATCGATAGATTGACTACCGCATCATAAGTTTCTGAATTGAGGCCGGTAGAATCAACTGAGCCGATGGTAATGCCGCTGATGCGGACATCGCTGCCTTTTTGCAGACCACCAATTTTGGCAAATGTCGCGGCAACTTTATAGCCTTCAACCGCGCTCACTTGGGCAGTATTGATAAAGAAATAGAGAAAAACCAGAGCAACAGCTAATACCAAGCCCCCCATTACGGTCTCTGCGAGATTTCTACCCATGTCTTCTCAGCTCCCTTCTAAAACTACTTTTTGGCGCGCTTGGATTTTGCTTCGCCGATAATTAATTCAAGTAAGTCCTGCACCACCACCGAATCCTGTGTCATGGATATCTCGTCTCCGCCAGCGAGATATTCTTCATCCCCGCCGGGTTCCAGAGTGATATATTTGCGGCCAAATAGGCCGTCTGTATGAATGGCGGCCGAGGTATCATTCGGCAGTGGAATCTTATGATCTATCCGCAACAAAACGACGGCGGTATAATTGTCGCCCAAGGTAAGGTTAGTAACCTCACCGATGATAACGCCGCCCATGCGAACATCATCGCCTTTTGATAAGCCATCGATTTGATTAAAAACTGCTTTGATGGTGACACCGGTCGGCGCTTCAATCTGACTGCTGGAAAAGGAAACACTACCAACCAACACCAGCACGATCAAAGTGATCAAGCCAACGGTGGTATGTCTGACCTCTTCCTTCATTTAAACACCATTTGATTACGCCTAAATTATTCTGGCGACCAAGCCTCGTAGTCACCTGTTGCCGCCGCCCGTTGGCCGCCTTTAAATTCATGACCGGCTGGCCGATAGGCGTGTGCTGTGCCTGTTAAATTCGGCACGTGGGCTTGCTGCCAGGATCGCGACTTCGCCGCTTCTTCGGTCAACGGCTCGGCCACCGTATGATGCAACCAAGCATGCCATTCAGAGGGTACTTTCGACGCTTCAACTTCGCCTTGATAAATCACCCAACGGCGTTCCCGGCCCTGCAGTTTTTTGCCTTTGCCACGGTAATAGTGATTGCCGAACTCATCTGTGCCGACGAGATCGCCATTCAGCATTGTATAAATCCAGGTCCGAATACTCATAATTTTGATCTTTCTTTAAGCACCAATCGAGTAGCCTCAAGGGCGGTGGTTGTTACATGTACCTTAAATGAGGGCAATGCCAGTGTAAGTCAACTAAAATGGCCGAAATATGACAGTAAAATGGCTCACTTGCCTATCATAGAGGTAATCGGTAAACATTTTTTATGGTGAATTCAGCGGAAACTCTTTTCAACGACGCCCAGGCTTGCGAAAGACAAGCGGATTGGTCCGGTGCGGTGGCTTTGTATCAAGCTGCTTTGGAACAAAATCCGGAGTTTGTAGAAGCCCAGCACAATTTGGCAGTGGCGTTACGGCAATTGGGTCAATCCGTTGACGCCCTAAGATGGGCCGAGCAAGCCGCTCTCAGCCGCCCCGACCATCCGACGATCCAGTTTTCGCTCGGCCTATCACTGGAACAAACCGGCCAGATTGAACCGGCCATTGAAACTTACCGGAAAGCTGTCGCACTCCGTCCAAATTATATCGCTGCCTTAAATAATCTCGGCCGCACGCTGGAAAAGGCGGGACGACTCCCCGAATCAATCGAATATTTGGAGCGCGCGATTGCCTTGGCACCAAGCGATTCTGGCGTCCGGCTTAATCTCGCCAATAGTTATCTGCAAGGCGGTCAGCCGGCTAAATCGGCAGAAATCCTCAAAGCTTTGATCCGCGATGACGTCCACAATGCTCTGGCACACAACACATTTGGGGTTGCTGCGCATGTCACTGGCGACCAGCGCCAAGCCATAACGCATTTTCGCGATGCCATAAAAATTGAACCCAATTTCGCCGAGGCCCATGAAAATCTTGCTCAAGCGTTGTTGTTCGAAGAAGAATACCAAGAAGCCTGGACCGAATATGAATGGCGCTGGCAAAACGCCAGTAACACTCAAACTAAACACCAATTTTCTGGCTTGGTATGGAACGGTGAAAGTCTCGCCGGGCGAACGCTTTTAGTTCACGCCGAGCAAGGCTTCGGTGATGTCATCCAATTTGTCCGTTTTTTATC